>RFJL01000057.1 GCA_003695435.1 Candidatus Woesearchaeota archaeon | reverse complement strand
TCGCTCCCTTGCAATGGCCTCAAACTGCGCACCATCTTTAAGCATTTCAAGAATGTCTTGAGCTTCAGGGCGAGAGCCCACAAGAATATGTTTACAATGGATTTTTTCTGTCATCTTGGTAACTAGTTCACCCCATATTTAAAACTCTTTTGGCAAACACTTATGAAATCTAACTTGTATAACATCTCCTGCACAGGGATGATTAAGGTGTTATATGATCAATCAAGGCAGAATACTCCAAAGGACATTGTTCCAAGGGATATCGTTTTTAAGAATTTTTTGAGTGGTGGCGGTCCTTACATGTATTCAAGAGATAATGAAGAGCGATTACGCAGTTCTTTTCCCCATCATGTTTTTAGGGGTTGTTATGTAAGGGATATAACAACAGTGCTTTCAACAGGAGTTGATTACCAACCCTTTGACCCTTCAAGGGGAATCTTTATTGGGGATGCCTACACTGCTTTGATGTATGCAAAAAATGCGATTTTAGTGTATGACAAAGAGCATTTCAAACCGCTTCCCTTTAATGATTGGGGACCTGACAACTGGCTCAAATATGTCTTTACCAAAAATCCAAGAGATGTTTTGGAAGCTATTCTTCTTGTGTAACCATAGTCAGCCTTTTCAAAAAATTTTGTTCAAAGATTTGTGAAAAGTTTACAATTCTTTCTTGTAAACCTTATTTAACACACGGATTGTTTTTAGCATGTGCAATTTGAACTTATCCTCATCTTAGTGCTCGGCATCCTTGCAGGCATTATCACAGGTCTCATACCAGGTATTCATATTAACTTAGTCTCAACACTTCTTGTTACTTTTTCACCTTTTCTTTTGCAACACACTTCTTTACTCTCGCTCGTCCTTTTCATTATAGCGATGTCAACAACGCATAGTTTTGTTGACGCTATTCCCAGTATTTTTTTAGGCGCACCTGATGCTGCGTATGCTGCAAGCATGCTTCCGGGCCATCGTTTACTTCATAAAGGTCAAGGATATGCTGCTGTGTATTGGACAGTTGTTGGAAGTTTTTTCGCGCTCTTGCTTTGCGTGTTGTTGATAGTTCCTCTTCTCAAACTTATTCCTTTTCTCGTATCTAGTACTAAAGAATTCTTGGGCTATTTGCTCGTCGTATTAGTTGCGCTTATGATAGTTCTCTCAAAACGTATTGTCAAAAGTACTCTTGCTTTTTTTCTTGCAGGTATTTTGGGGTATGTTGTGCTTAATTCCTCGGTACAAGAACCGCTGATGCCTTTGCTCTCAGGTTTGTTTGGCGTTTCTTTGTTGTTGGTAAGTTTTTTTGAGACTTCTACGTTTCCTCTACAAACGCTTCACCTGCCTGCTATTTCCAAGGGAGAGCAAGCAAAGGCGCTGGGTGCTGGAACACTTGCAGGGGTATGCACTGCGATATTTCCAGGACTTGGACCCGCACAAGGAGCAGTTCTTGCGTTACAGTTTTTCAAAGAAATCACTTCGGAAGGTTTTCTTATCTTGACAGGAGCGCTCAACACGGTCAACTTCGTTATTAGTCTTATTACTTTTTACACCTTAGATAAAGCACGTAATGGAAGCATTGTTGCCATAAATACTCTTGTTAAGTCCATCACGTTTTTTGACCTGGCGTATTTTTTTATCGTGTCAGTGATCGTTGGTGCAATGTGTGTTTTTGTTACGCTATTCATAGCACGACGAGCAAGTCTATTAATGAACATACTACCTTACAAGAAAGTTGTGATTGGCGTTATCGTGTTGATTGTGTTGGTCACTTTTTTTCTTGGCTCTTGGCAAGGAGTGTTTGTTTTATTGCTTGCAACTTCGGCGGGAATTGTTATTAATGCGTTGGGAGTTCCTAAACATTTCGGCATGGGTTGTTTATTACTGCCAACCATACTCTATTTTCTCTAGACCCTGTGCATTTTTTTCTTTTTAGTATGGCTTGCAGTTTCTTAGTCGCAACTGTTGCTTGGAGAGGGGAATTAAGAGTTGTGATGCTCCACAGTAGAAAAACGCCTCGCCAACACAATGATTCTTTGAGAGAAGTTTTTTAATTTTTACCAGTTGTCTTTTCGCTTTTGATACTCTGTGAGAACATTTTACTTCATACACGTCACACACTCCATCTTTAAACGCGAGAACATCAATTTCTGCAACTAGCCGTTTTCGTTTGGAGAACAGTGCAACATTGCGAACAATCACGTCGTATTCTGGCTTGATTTGCTGTATCAATTCGTCCACGTGGCGATCGTGCTTTAAAATAGGGGGTTCACCTCTTAACCAAACTCTTGTGGAGAAGATGGTTTCTAACTATAAAAATATTTGTTACTACCGATTATGGTGTAAGAATAATCTTTAAAAAGAAGGTGCTATTGTGGGAGTGTTATGAAGGGGAGGGTACTTGCAAAAGGTTTTCTTATCTTGTTCTTTGCTTTCTTTCTCGTAGGTTGCGTTACACACGAACAAGAAGAAATGCGTTTTCCTTCGCTCTTGGAAAAAATTCAATTGCTTGACGAGCAATTTGCAACGTCATATGCTCAGGAATCTTTGGGAGGTGTGATGATAGATCAGAAGAACATTGCTGCGTATCTTGCTGAACTTATCATGTTGCGTCAGGGGTTATCAGAGCAGTTGAAGGATTATTCTGTAATGAAGACATTTCTTGAAGCACGTATTGCTCAGCTTAAAGCACAAGATGCATGGTATGATGCGAATGCTCTTTTTTTAGAGCTTAGTCCTCTTAACAATTGCAGTCGCGCAGGAGATGTGCAAGACGCAGTAATTCTTTATGCCTCTGCACGAGACCAAGCAATGTTTGCAACGCGTGCATTAAAAGAAGTAGAATCAACAACATATGGCGTACTCCTTGGGAGGGGGGATGAAGCTCCTAAGTGGGTTATATCGGATCTCTCAGGGGTTGCCCAGCGTATTGAGGAAGGGAAATCTTTTGTTAGGGATGAGTGTGGGTTTGGTTTAGTTTCCTAATATGTTTTTAAGTGCTGTTTTCGGAGGTTTCTTCTCCAAATTTCTCCGCAATCTTTATAAACAGGTCGGAGTCTTGGAACCTCTATGGATGCAACTATTGTAAATTACAGAATGGGTAGGCATGTCCAAACGGGCAATCAGATGATTATCGTAATGAAGGATTGCACTGACAAGGAAACCGCTCAAAAAATGGTTGGTAAAACTGTTGTGTGGAAAACCTCTGCAGGTAAAGAGATCAAGGGTGAGGTGCGTGCTGCTCATGGAAACAAAGGAGCGTTGCGCGTGCTTTTTGAAAAAGGGATGCCTGGCCAGGCTGTTGGTACTCGGGTTGAGATTAAGTAAGTCTTTTTTTTTATCAACTGTTTAATACCATTTGGTATATATTCCGATTATTTTTTTTTGAGAATCATGGTTTATACCGTTTGGTATTAATACCATTAAATAAATTATTCAATTAAAATTATGCCATTTGGTATTTTTTGGTTTGGGCGGATTTTGGAGTGCATTTTAAAGAATTACACTACAAATACGGAACATTTATAAAAAAATACACCACCTCGCATTTATACCAAATGGTAAAAAAAGAGGTGCAACGAAACGACTACCTAGACTTCCTTAGTTCGCACACCCACGCATGCATCGTAGCACCACCCGGATTTGGAAAAACAACGCTTCTCTATCAATTTTCGCAACGCCTCAAGGAGCCAGTGTGCTATGTCGACTTCTCACGCATAGGCATGAGCCCAGACCAATTCGCCATAGACTACATTGGCTCCTTGCTCTTCTCACACCTCCAAAGACACCTCAAAGAAAAACCACTCTTTAGCGATCTTGACTACCTCAAAACACTTGACGTTCCAGGAAAAGAACTTATCGAAGAGCTCAGCGCAGAATTTGAAAAGAAAAAACCCAGCAACGAGCGTTTCGTCAAAATCGCACTCCAATTCTCACAACAATTCAACACCATTCTCATAGACAACTTCGACGCAATCCAAAGCCTCAACAACTACAAAGAGATCACCTCAGCAACAAAACTCTTCTTTGCACACTTACCCAAAAAACTCAAACTCACCACCTCACAAGATCTCAAACTTCCCATACCCACGAAAAAACTCCTTGCCTTTACAAGAAGTGAAGCACAGTGCACAGACGAAATCTACGAACTCACCCAAGGATACCCCGCAGCACTCACCTACTTCACCAAAGAATCCACCAAACAAGACTACATACGGGCACTTATCACACAAACACACCCCCTTCACCAATACCTCTTACGCCTGCTCGAGTCAGGCATTGCAAACGCAAGGGGAGCATCGCTTCTGGAAGTGGTCATGAAACACTTAGCGCTTAGTGCAAACATAACCCTAAGCGAACTCGCACTCAAAATCAACCGATCAGCACCAGTTACCAAATCACTTCTTGAAAGACTCATGGAAGTCGGCCTTGTCAAAAGAGATGCAAAACAGTTCAGCATAGCACTTTCAGTTCTCCAAGACTTTGCCTTCTATTACTACACAGGCATGACCTTTGACACGGTTGATGATAAAACACTCAAGGAGGTGATGGGATGAATAAAAAACTCCTCTTCACACTCCTCATAGCAATCTTCATCATAGGACTCCTCGCACAAACAGCGCAAGCACAATCAAACTCAAAATACTTCAGTGTAGGAGGAAAACTTAGCCAATCCATCGATAACTTCCTCTCAAAAGAACGTCTTGCAAACTACGCAGTTGTCGGCATTCTCTTTATCATACTAGGAGGACTCTGGCTTGAAAAAGGAAGGCAATCCTCAGGGGAGGACAATACGAAGTACTTCTACTACGTACTCTTCTTCATCCTAGCAATTATCGTCGTTGTGCAAACAACACCGCACGATGAATACATCTGGAAAAAGCCCTTCGTACAAGATACAAAAGAATACCTCTTCGGGGGAGATGGTTGCACCCTTAACGAAAAAGGCTTCTTCACTAAACCTGTAAAACTTGAACACGGCTATCAAAGAACGATAAACGGAGAAAAAGTCTGCAAACATCCCATCCTACGCGTAGGAGAACAAGGACGCGGACTACCTGTATTTATCATTGTCTTCATCATCACCCTCTTCGTACTCAAAAAATACAAAGAACAACTCGGCCTTGACAACTTAGATGGAGAAGGACTTACCACAAGCAAAGTCCTCTACTACTGTCTTGCATTCCTTCTCGCAGCAACCATCGCCTCAAGCGGACACACAAAAGATAGCGTACTACGCTTTGGAGGCTGGATTGTAGTACTACTCCTCTACGGAACATTCCGAGAACGACAACAAGAAGGACACGAAAAAAGCTGGCTCGCAATGGG
>RFJL01000056.1 GCA_003695435.1 Candidatus Woesearchaeota archaeon | reverse complement strand
CCGCTCTTGCGTTTTGAGAACTTGTCTCTTCTTGTTTCTTTCTGGTTTCTTCAAGCTCTCTTCTAAGCTCTTCTTTTATTTGCGCGCGTAATTCTTCATTGAGTACAGGAGTTGTCTCTTTTCCTTTTGGTTGCTCTTTTGGTTGCTCTTTTGATTGTTCTGCTTCTTCTTGTGGGTTTTTTTCTGTGATTCCTAATTTTTGTTTGATAATTGCTTCAGCTTCTTCATCAGGAACGGTGAAATATTTCCAGAAAAGGCGTTCTTTTCCTTCATGGTTTATGAGTAAGGGAACTGCAAAATCAGGTATTTGTCGTAATGATACTCTTACGAGAGGATCAAGTTGTGCTTCTTCAAGAACTTTGTTAGCTTCTAAGAGGTCATGGGTTCTTTTGTCTTTTTCATTTAGTTTGTGTGCAAATCGCGAGAGTTGTGCTTCTTGCCCTGGAAGAAAGTAGAGGGGGCTTCCACCCACTTTGAGTTTGGAGATTTTTACCTTGTTTTTACTTGCTAGTTCTGCAAGCATTGCTGATGCGAGCATGACATCAACGCCGATGTGTTTGTTTACTTGTGCGGGCACTATGGGTCCGTTTCGTTGGATAAACTGAAGAATTGCGGCGCTTTTGTCCATAGGCGAGGAAAAAGGCTGAACGGTATTTAAGTGTTATTACGGCGTTCTTCTTTGTTTTAAAGAAACCTTCTTTTTTGTAAAAGGTAAACAAACACCCGTCAAAAGAGGGGGGCGACCCGGGTCTGTTAGATTGCTCTAAAGAGCAAGAGCAAAACTTAAGGGCGCAACCACTTATTCTCGAAATAGGTTACGTCTCCTTCTGCATCAACAATCCCTAATAAAAGCCTTTTTTTCGTAGAGTGTGCTACTCTGTTTTTTGCTGAGAATTCGTACCACGTCATGCCATCTGCTTCTGCTACGGGAAAAACGATCCACCGCGCATGGTCTTCTCCAGGTTTTACCCCGCGGTCGTAGACTCTAAAATCTGCTCCGAATTTGAGCGCGGTTTTTACTATGTATCCTCGTGAGCGTAGATCTTTGAAGACGCAATAGCGAATCCAGAAGTTTTTTTCTCTTCTGCGTGCTTTGTTGATGAAGGTTTGGATGTCAAGTTCTTTTTTGCGGTCGTAAACCTTTATTTTTTTCTTTTCTATTAGGTAAAGTGCTTCGTGTAGTGCGAGGTGCACAGATCCATCAGCGAGGATCTTTCCAAAGCGTGATTGGTTGTAGAGTTCGCGTGCAGCGTCGCTTGGCTCTGTGATGACGCGCTCTCCCACCCATTGTGATTTAATTACCATGTTGTGCACGTGAGCGAAGGGTATTTAAATATTCATCTATTTATTTTCAATAGTCTCTTATAATCAATTTTAAGGAGCGATAAAAAATGATGAATATTACTGTTCTTGGCACTGCTTCTGCGATTCCTACAAAGGATCGTAACGTTACCTCTGTGTTCTTGCGTTTTAAGGGCCTTGGCATTCTTTTTGACTGCGGTGAAGGAACTCAGCGTCAGATGAATCTTACAGGAATTAAACGCACTGATGTGGATATTATTGCGCTTACTCACTGGCATGGCGATCATGTGGGGGGGCTTATTCCTCTTATTCAAACTATGGGAAATAGCGAAGATGGTAAACGTCTTACTATTATTGGTCCAAAAGGAACAAAGGAATTTATGCATCATGCATTGAAATCGTGTGCCTTTGAATCTACTGTTGATATCATTGTTGAGGAGATTGACCCTAAGGAGACAAGTGTAGTTCTTGAGACTTCTGAGTATGTTCTTGAGACTGCTCCTCTTGATCATTCCACTCCTTGCGTGGGTTATGCATTTACAGAAAAAGCGCGTTTGAATATTAACAAAGAGGCCTTATCAAAGTTGAATATTCCTGATGGTCCTCACTGCAGAATTCTCAAAGAAGGAAAGGATGCGCAGTATGCGGGAAAGGTTTTACGCGCAAAGGATTTAACGTATACGGTTGAGAAGAAGAAATTTGTGTTCATAACTGATACGCGTATTTGCAAAAGTGCTGTTGAACTTGCAAGAGATGCGGATCTTCTTTTGTGCGAGGCAACGTTTGCTAATGAGCATAAAAACAGAGCTCTTGAGAGCAAACATATGATTGCAGCAGAGTCTGCAAAGATTGCAAATGATGCAGGAGTGAAAAAACTAGTACTTACTCATTTTTCTCAGCGATATGCGACAACGGAGCAAATTGAGCGTGATGCTCGCGATGTTTTTGATAACGTAGAGTGCGCGCAAGATTTTAGTAAGTACACTCTTTAGTGCGCAGTGTTGCTCATCGTATGAGCGTTGTATGAGCGTCTTGTTGTTTTAGAACAAACAGCATCTCAGAGTGATAGCTAGTTTAGATAATAGTGTGGCCAAAACGTTTGATCTCTTGTACACTAGTTGCGCCGATTTATTCAGAACGAACAAGCACACAAAAGTGGTAACGCATTTTTATAAAGAGCCGTCTTTCTTTTTCTCATTGATGATGGATATTACGGAAGAGATGGATGAAAAGATTCGTGAAATTATGCATCAAAAACGCATCACGTATCAAGAAGCAGCACAAATAGTAAAATCAGGGCAAAAAGGTCTTGAATCCTTCGGATTTAGGTGATTAAAACATTTAATCATCCGTACTCAATACTTTTATAGTGGATTGTTTTCTTCTTCATTATGTCAAAACGTAAAGGTATTGCTGCTGAAAGAGAACTCCTCCACAAATTTTGGAAGATAGGGGACTGCGTTGCGCTAAGAGCTCCTGCTTCCGGCGCAATGAAATATCCTTGTCCAGACCTCCTCGTCGGAAATGCAAAAAGACGTTTAGCAATCGAATGTAAAGTAAATAAAGGAACACGCCAATACATCACCAAGGAACAAATAGAACATCTTGAACAATTCTCTTCAATTTTTGCAGCAGAAGCGTGGGTTGCGATAAAATTTGATGATTGGTACTTTATTCCAAAAGAAAATCTAGACATGACGCAAAAGCACTTCGTGATTAGCTTAGAGCGAGCAAAACTATTAGGATTTTCTTTTGAAGAAGTAACACAGCACCTACGCTCAGAGCTTGCGTAGCTCTTCAAACAGAGAATGAATCCTGCTATCCTTAGCGTTTTTTCCCTTTAACAATTCAAGCTCTTTTTCTTCTTCTTCTGCGATTTTCTCAATCCGTGCTTCTTCTTTCTTGATCTGAGATCCTTGCGAACTTGAAACAAAAATAAGCAGGATAGATATGAAGACAACATTAATAATCATGCCAAGCATAGAACTAAAACCCGTAACCATTCTCGCAGCAGTTGAAACTGGGGCAATATCTCCATAACCAATGGTGGTAAAGGAAACAATGCTGTAATAGACAAAGGTTCCATATCCAGGTTCTTTTT
>RFJL01000055.1 GCA_003695435.1 Candidatus Woesearchaeota archaeon | reverse complement strand
CAATTACTCCTGGCATAGTTCTATGGACCAAACGACTTGTATATTAATCCCTCTGATAAACAACACCAAATTCGCCCCCGGAGAGTGATAAATTTAATAAGGTTTATAAAGTATTCCTCTTTTTTCCCCCCTATGTGCGCGTCAGAAAAAGAACAACAACCAAAGGCCTTACAAAACACCCCGCCCCCAACATACTCGCCAGAACAAGTAGGAGAAGGCATTTGGATCTACCCAACTGATACGATCTACGGCATTGGTTGCAACGCAACGCGCAAAGAACTTGTTGAAAAAATAAGAATAATTAAAGAGCGTGATGAAAAACCATTCTCCATTATAGCACCTTCAAAGAAGTGGATTCTTGAGCATTGCGATGTTGATCCTTCTTTTCTTGAACGCTTACCAGGACATTACACCTTGCTCTGCAAGAAAAAAGATCCTTCTTTTCTTTCCTGGGTGAGTAGTACAGACATCATCGGCATTCGCATGATTAACCACTCATTCCAACAGCTTGTAAGCAAAGCAGGAATTCCCTTTGTTACTACATCAGTTAACAAAAGTGGAAAACCCCCTGCAAAAAAGATACAAGACATTTCAAACACCATTCTTGAACAAGTAGATGTCGTAATTGATGAAGGAGAACTTACTGGGCGTCCCAGCACCCTCATCAATACCATAACTGGAGAAATTATTGAACGAGTTTAAATCTCACAGGTTTATCCTGTGCTTTGATTGTGATAATGTGATACGGCGAGGTGATTGCTTGAGTAGCTATTCCTTCAGGGACAGTTTCTACGTAATATACTACCACTTCATCACCTTCGTCTTGAACACGTATAACTGAAATTCCATATCCCCCAGTTGGTTTTTCTCCTTGAAATAAGGCAATAACCTCTTGTTCATTAAAATCAATTGAAGGAGGATCTTCCTTAAATGCTGCCCTCCACATAAGTTCAAGTTCTGTGGGATCTTCGCTAGTAATAACGAACTGAGCAGGAGAAAACTTGTGCGAATAGAAGCCTTTTCTGAGTGTTGAGAAGTCTAAGGGAGTTCCTTCACCAAACGGAGATTGTTCAGCTTCTGCGGGCTGGACAGCTGAAGAGCCAGTATTAGCGGAATCTTCTTGTTCTATGTTTGTAGTATCAGTAGGTTGTTGCATGTCTTCTTGTGCAGTGTTTGCACAACCAACTAAAAGTACTAGTACAAGTAAGAGAGCTAAAAAGCTTAGTTTCTTCATGCGCCTAAGGGAACTAATTCAAAAATATAAACTTATCGTCGTACTCGACCCGTCTCGAGTAGTGCAACTGTTGTGACTTTATTGCGTCTCGCTCTGCAACCAACCCAGCAACCCCATTCACAACCCGCATCACAACTCAGTTCTTAAGCACGCAGATCAACTCTACGTGATGAGTATGTGGAAACATGTCTACGAAGATGAGTTGATCCACTCTAAAACCAAGTTTGGAGAATTCCTTGATATTTCTTTTAAGATCCTGCGGTGAGCAAGAAACATAGATGATGTTGTTCGTGAGTTGTGCTAATTTTTCTTCATATCCTTTTGTGATACCGGTGCGCGGAGGATCAATCAATACCACATCGTACTGCCCTTTTGCTTCTTCATCTAAGTAGGCATAGACATCCTTGAAAATATTCTTTGCGTGAGGTGCGTTATGCTTTGCAAAAAAGTAGGAAACAGCATCTCCCTCAACACACGTAATATTTGCTGTAATCTGAGAGGAAAAATTTCCTATTCCCGAGAAGAGTTCAAGTACGGTCCGGGCATTTTCTTTTTCAATCAATGAGACCACTTCTTCAACTAAACGCTCATTGAGTTGAGTGTTTGCTTGAATAAAACAAGAAGGAGTGTAGCTGATTTCTTTTCCTTTGAGTGTATACGTGCAGACAGGTGCGAGACCTTCTTCAATAGCCTTGATTGTTATGTTATCGCGCTTGTCCCAGATGGCAATACCTTCGTTATCAGCTGTGAGGACATACTCTCCTGGAACTTTTGCAAACTGGTCAAACTGCTCAATAAAATCCTGATTGATAAGATAACACTCCTCAACGTCAACGACTTCATCAGATTTTGCTTTCTTAAAACCAACTGCTCCCTGATCGGAGAAAATCTTTATTTTGTCACGATAAAAATCAGGCTCGCCAGTGATAACTTTAATCTCTTTTTCATAATAGGGTTTGAACATGAACTCCAAAAAACGTTTCTTGTACTCCACTTGCGCTTCGTAATCCATGTGCAATAAGTTACAACCACCACACGTAAGAAAATGCTTGCACCGAATAGGCGTTCGTAAATGAGACTCCTTCACAACAGTGACGATTTCTGCTTCATAGTATTTCTTATGCTCTTTGGTGATTTTAACCTTGACGCGATCACCAGGACACGTAAAAGGTACAAACACAGGACGTTTGTGTCCATCTACTTCAATAGTACCCACTCCTTTTCCAGTTGAAGCTAAGGATTGAATCGTAATAGTGTGTGCCATAATTGCTCAAATCGTTGTTCTCTTTATAATAATATGCTCTACAGGGTGCGTCCTAAAGTAAAAGAGAACCAACTATAACAGTTGATATCTTGAAGGATTAAGTGTTTCTATAAGCATATCACAAAGCACCTTCTGAGAGGATGGTGATTTGAATGCAGGAAGAGATAATTTTTGAGGGCCTGCTGATTGAAGTTGTACGAGTATCTCTTGCAGAGTATCTTGAGTAAGAGGTCCAAGAACGGTTTCCATCACTTGAACATCAGATCCTATCTCTACATGCATGCGATAGAGTTTTTGATGTTGTAGTGTCAGCGTGTTTTCATAGGGCTCAACGCTCTTGCACATAATCATAATGGGAATGTTGAAATAAACCTGTTGCTTGAAAGCACAAAAAGGATGCGCATATTTTCTTGATCGAGGGTGTTTAAGAATCTTCGTCTGTATATCCGCACTATTCTTAACATAGTCTTCAAAGGAATCACAACGAGTGTAAAACCAGTGAACCGAACAATGATTACGATAGTCCACAACACCAACAACAGATCTTCCACTTACTTGAAAAGAATGCGTAAGGATAGGGTTTTCTGCAAATCTCATAAACCAGGAGAAAGAGTGTTTGTTTTTAAAAGTTCAGACGAAAAAAGAATATTTTTGCGCCCGCACATGTTATTCAAGTTATTTAAAACAGTGTTCTCCTCTACAACACTCATCAATGTTTACCTTACAGTTTTTACACTGACCGTGTCCGTGAACCCACACAATCTCACCAATAAACCCACAATAATTACACCTTATCACAGTCATGAGTACACAATAGTTACTAGTTTCCTTACGCGTCACCGCTAAAGAAAGGTGTGAGAAGCAAGTTCGTGAATAATATTGCTGATATCCCAATCACCCCCACAGCTCTGTTCCTCCTGCTCAAGGAGTTTTTTCGTACGGACAATGTAGTCCTCATACATCTTCGTTGCAAGATTGAAATCCTTTGCGGAAATCGTCACATCCGCTGTAAATTCAAGCAAAGGCACCATCTCATCATAAACGCAACGCACTCCTTTTTGAAACCCGACAATCCCTCTTTGATGTGCAGAGTTGTCAAGACGACGCACCCACTCATCAAAGCCAATTCTGAAATACACCAAATCTGTTTGAGCACGGAATTTACTTAGAGCCATTGGGTGGTGGATGAAACTCCCTCCTGGAGCGTAGATAGTGTTTTCCTGAATTTGAAGATCCATGAGCACCTCCCTCTCTGCGTCTAAAAAATAACGTTCTCCTTTCTCTTCAACGCATTTTTGTAAATCCCCGATGCGTTCTTGTAACACGTCATCTACATCTACAAAGTGCATTCCCAGTTTTTTAGCAACTCTACGTCCAATCTCGCTTTTTCCGGAATAGGGGAGTCCGATATTTGTGATGATCATCTTCTTCGAACCTCTCGCACCCCTATATAAATCAAACGGATATGCACGGCTAAAAAAGACAAGACAGAACAAGACAGAACCACACAGAAAAACACAGAAAAACACAGGACAAAAACAATATTTAAAAAGGACAACTACACGATTGAAAGCATGTCCTCAAAAGAAAAAATACAAGAACTTCTCACACTTGCAGATATTAAGATCAACGGTTCTCGTCCCTGGGATATTCAAGTCCATAACGAAAAACTCTATGACAGAGTCCTTGCGCAAGGCTCATTAGGTCTTGGTGAGTCCTATATGGATGGATGGTGGGATGTGAAAGCGCTTGACCAATTCTTCACCAAACTTCTTAGTGCTCAACTTGATCGCAAAGTACGACCCATTATGCTTGTAGGAACTGCGCTCAAAGCAGCTCTTCTTAACTTGCAAACCAAGTCAAGATCAAAAAAAGTAGCACAAGAACATTATGACCTTGGCAACGAATTCTATGAAAACATGCTTGATCCAGAGTATATGCAATATACTTGTGCGTATTGGAACACACCAAGAGGACGTGCAAAAAATCTTAGTGAAGCTCAGAAAAACAAGCTCGACCTCATCTGTCGTAAACTTAAACTCAAAAAAGGGGAAACTGTGCTTGAGCTTGGCGGAGGATGGGGTGGTTTTGCCTACTATGCTGCTAAGCATTACGGTGTTAAAGTAACCTCCTACAATATTTCAAAAGAACAAGTCGCATATGCTAAAAAGAAATGTAAAGGGCTTCCTGTTACTTTCAAGCTTGACGATTACCGTAACGCAACAGGGACCTTTGATAAAGTTGTCTCCATTGGTATGATGGAACATGTCGGGTACAAAAATTATGAGAAGTTCTTCGCGTTAATTCGTGAACGTCTCAAAGATGGCGGTCTTGCACTCGTACACACGATTGGAGGTCTGCGCTCCGTAACCCACACAGATCCTTGGATTGAAAAATACATCTTTCCTAATTCCATGCTCCCTTCTATGGCGCAAATCACTAAAGCTCTTGAGAAGACGAGGTTCGTTCTTGAAGATTATCACAACATCGGCGCAGACTATGATCCAACGCTGATGGCATGGTACAAGAACTATAAGAAAAACTGGAAGAAGTTTGAAAAAGACTATGGCGAGCGCTTTGCGCGTATGTGGGATTACTATCTTCTTGCTTGTGCAGGTTCATTTAGATGCAGACGTAACCAACTCTTCCAAATAGTACTCTCAAAAGAAGGAGTTCCCGGCGGGTACATGCCTGAGCGATGAGTTATTCTACACGTAAAAAAAGAGTGGTCAAAGAATTTAGAGAAGCTCTTGCTAGCGGAAAGACTGTAGGTCTTGGGAAGAAAACGTCAAACTTATTTAGGCATCGCAAAGGAAATCGCGTTAAAGTAGATGTTTCTGACTTTAATCACGTTCTTCACATAGATACTAAGAAAGGTTTTTGTGAAGTTGAAGGTATGACGACGTATGAAGAGCTTGTTGATGCAACACTCCAAAAAGGATTCATGCCCACCGTTGTTCCCGAACTTAAAACGATCACCATCGGAGGCGCATTTACAGGGGTTGGTATTGAGTCAAGTTCTTTCAAATACGGCCTGGTACATGAAACAGTACTTGAATGTGAGATTCTCCTTAGTGATGGGCGGGTCATCACGTGTTCCCCAAGGAAAAACAGTGATTTATTCTATGGTTTTCCCAATTCTTATGGGAGTCTTGGGTATGTTCTCAAACTTAAGGTTAAGATTGTTCCCGTTAAGGACTATGTTAAAATACAACATCAACGATTTTCAACAGCACAGGACTATTTCAAAGCAGTTGAGAAAGCCTGCAAGAGAAAAGATCTTGACTTTGTTGATGGATCTATCTTCTCACCTCAAGAGTATTATCTTACTACAGGAACGTTTGTGGATTCTGCTCCGCATCTAAGCGATTATACTGGTCGTAACATGTATTTCAAATCAATTAAAGAGGCGAGCGAGGATTACTTATGCGTAAAAGACTATATTTGGCGTTGGGATACTGATTGGTTTTGGTGTTCAAAACACTTCGGCGTACAAAATCCTGTTGTGAGGTTTTTCTGGCCAAAGAAATTACTGTGTTCAAAAACGTATTGGACGATTCGTTCTTGGTATACCAAAAGCGGTCTTAGTGCACTTATGAGTAAAGTCTCCGGAAGAAAAGAATCAATTATTCAAGATGTTGAAATTCCTGTTGAACACGCTGCTACATTTATCACCTGGTTCTTGAAAACAATTGGTGTTACTCCTGTGTGGATGTGTCCCACTCGTGCGTACAAGGGCAAGTATCCTTTTACGTTATACCCTCTTGATGCGAAAAAACTCTACATTAATTTTGGATTTTGGGATGTTAAAAAAACGAATAAACCTCCTGGATATTACAACAGACGTATTGAGAAAAAAGTTCGAGAACTAAAGGGTATGAAATCACTGTATTCCGATGCATATTATAGTGAAGAAGAATTCTGGGAGATCTACCCAAAACGCGTGTACTTACAGCTCAAGAAAAAATATGATCCACAAGGAAAGCTCAAAGGGCTTTATGAAAAAGTGGTGAAGCGCATCTAACCCGTTAAGATTGTTTTTGTTATTTTTCTGCTATTGGTTACGGTAATGTTGTATCACGTCGTTTTCTGACCAGTTCAGACACTGTTCTTTGTTAAAACCGAGTTTCTTTGCTGCTTCAAAGAGTGCTTCTTCGCTGGGTGCTTCTATTTCAAGATAGGTTGGTATTCCTTCAAGCGTGTCAAATTCAAAGACAGTGTCTCCAAGAGTGTAGCTTATGCGATGTTTTTTTGAACGTCTATGCTCTTTGAAACCTAGTTGTTCAAGAATCTGCTTCATAGTCTCAAAATCAGCAACAGCAGTTTCATATTCTTTGAATGCTTTTACTCTTTGTGAAGGTAGGCGTTTTTTAACAACAAACTCAGCAGAGGGTCCTTTTTTCCTTAAACGCACAAGAGTATCTTTATCTGGGCCAACGTAGCGAATAGCATCAATCTCCCCTTCAAACGTTTTCTTTGCGCCCCAAGAGAGAAGCGTATCGACAACTCGTTTAACATCAACATCAATGATTTTAACTTCTCGTTCTTCCATAGTCTACGTGCAAGTGGGGGGAAATAAAAAAGGTTGTGGTAATGTGCCCCACCATACCTACAATAATTAGAATGATCCAATGGTGTAGATCATGTATGCGCCAAGCAGTACGAGGAAAATACCAATACCTAAGCGCATAAGACCTCTGTGTTCTTTTCTCCAGTTTTCAAGCACGTGCGAATGTGTTCCAAAGTACGCAATGCCAATGATGACGAAGAGAGGCAAGATAAAGATGAAATTATAGAGCAAGAGCAAAGGTATTGCTGTTGCATATGCTCCTTGACTAAGAAGAGCAATTACTGCAAGGTAAGGTGCTCCTGTACAAGGAAGTTCTACGAGAACAACAAAAACTCCTAGAAGTGCTGTGAGTACCACTGCAGTCCAGGGTTTGTTCCTCTGAATTTTTTCAATTTTTGCAGTCCACTCCTTGATTTTTTTCGCAGCTCCTGGAAGCATTTGCAAGGAAAATCCTTTTCCGTACCAAAAGTAGT
>RFJL01000054.1 GCA_003695435.1 Candidatus Woesearchaeota archaeon | reverse complement strand
TCAAGCAAGACTACGCGAATTCAGCACATGCTTCTGAGCTTGACAGATATAAAGCAAAAGTGGCAATGGACTATGTCTGCTCAGGAGGTGCGCAATACATACATCTCAAAGCATTATTTTGATTCAGACGAGATGAAAAAAATAGAGATTGTTTCGCATAAGAAAGTACGTTTAGATTCACCTGATTTTATAGGATTTTATATACGTAAAGAATATCTCAACGGATTGCTTCCTCTCATTAAGAAGAAATTCCCTCGAAAAATAGTTTATGATGGTAAGAAAATAATTAGACTTTAATCTAATTTCTTTGCTCTTGGTGATCGTAAATGTTCAGGCAAGTGATCAACATAATTAATCACTCTAATGTTGTCATTCTCAATCATAGATAGTGAGCAAGGTTGAAGCTCATTTTCCCATATAATATCCGACCCCATTTTGTTAAGATAATATCTGATGATATTTCCATGACAAACTAAAAGTATGTTCTTTTTTTCTTTGCTTACCTCTTCCCAGAATTTATCTGCTCTTTTCCTATCTTTTTCTTCCCTATCTTCAGGAGTGCCTTCTTTAATGGGTCCTTTTACAATAACTCTGTAAATTTCATTTAACTCAGATCTTTGTTCAAAAGATTTTCCTAAGAATGTAGCAGTTTGAATAGCTCGTTCCATCGTACTTGAATAAATTTTATCTATTTTCAGAGTATTAAGAAAACCAGCCGTTTCTTTAGCTTGAAGCTCCCCTTTAGGAGTTAGTTTCTTTGTTACGGGATCTGCTTCTCCGTGGCGTAATAGATAAAGTTTCATCCTGGAAAGTACCTCATTTTCTCTTCTAATATTGCTTCTAAATAAACATATGTTTCCATAGGATTATTGTAAAAGGCGCTCATCAGTTACTTCCGATAATCACAGGCAAGTGCCTCATCTGGTGTTCACTAAATCATTGCGCAGAACTCCTAAGAATGTCGCAGTATATTAAACTATGTCCTGCTGGATGATATCAAAAAAAACAATCTTGAGAATTACGCATAACCTTTATATACCACACTTTCCTACTTTTGCTCATGTCATTTAAGAAGTTCAAAGCTGCTGTAAAAAAGGCATTTGGCGGTGTTGAAAAAGACGTCAAAGATCTTGAAAAACGTCTCAAGGAGATTGAGGCGATGATTGAAGAGACGCCGATTCGCAAAAGACAAGCGGCTGCTTCTAAGAAAAAGAGTGTGAAAAAAGCAAGTTCTAAGAAAAAAACATCTAAAAAGAAAGCAGTAAAGAAGGGCGCTAAAAAATCATCTAAGAAAAAGTCTTCTAAAAAGAAGTCGGTCAAGAAGAAGACGGTGAAGAAGAAAAGCACGAAAAAGAAATCTTCAAAGAAAAAGGCATCTAAAAAACGCAAGTAATCAGTTCACTTGTATATCAACGCAGATTCTAAACCACCCTGGTTTGTTGGGCCCGCACTTTGCCCAACTGATGAGTTTTCCATCAATAACTTCGTTTACGGTTTCAACAGTTTTTTCAGGCATGGTTGATTCTTCTTCAAATGCGTAGAAGTGTAGTATTGTTCCTTTGTGGGAGTATGCTTTTGCATCATTGAGAAATTCATGTGCTGTTTTGGGTAAGGGCATAACAATTCTATCAAATGTTCCTGACAGTGTGGGTAGAACTTTATGAACATCGCCGCAATAAACGGTGACGTTTTTACATTTGTTTAGGGTGATGTTTTCAAGCGCGTATTCGTGTGCTACGGGGTTTATTTCAATTCCCACAATTTCTTTTGCGGGAGATCTTCGTGAGAAGATAATAGGATAGATGCCACATCCTGAAAACATGACAAGAACTCTCTCGTCGGGTTTTATCATGGAGGTTATCCTTTCTCTTTCTGTGCTTAGTCGCGGGCTGAAATATACTTTTTCAACATCAACTTTGAATCTGCAACCTAGTTCTTTGTATTCTGCAACTTTTGTGTTGATGCCTGCAATGACTTTTAGTGGTTGGGTTCTAAATATTCCTTCGTGTATGCCATCCTTGCGACACACAGTGGTGATGGGTTTAATGGTTTTGATAAGAGCTTCGCCTATTTCTTTTTCTTTGTGATAGAGCTCTTCTGGTAGATCAATTATTGCAATGTTGCCTATTTGATCGTAGCTAAATGTTGCAATTGAGTATTCTTCCTCTGTGAGGATTTCCTTAAGTCTTTCTTTGAAGTTCAAAAGAACGCCCCCAATCCTTTTTGAGCTAGTTTTTTTTGTTCCTTTTCAAGTGCGTTTAGTGTATCAATCACTCTTTGTTTATTGAAATCATGTTCGTGTACGAGGATACGTATAACTTCTTCGCGATTAATGGGTTTCCAGTCAAGTGTGTATTCATCGGTAACAGGCATGTTTTTGAAGAGGTTGAACACGTCTTTCCAGGAGTACTTGAATTCCCAGTTTACATTCTTGAAAAGAGCGTCAAAATCTTCTCCGTATTCTTTTACGAGTGAAAGTGCTTTCTTAGGTCCTATGCCTTTAACACCTCCGACGTTGAAGTCCGTTCCTACTAAGATACCCACTACTATGAGTTGGTCGTGGGTGATTCCTAGCTCTTCAAGGGTGTCTTTAAGAGTTATTTCTCTTGGCTTTATTGTTTCGTAGGAGAGTTTGCTTGTTTTTTTTCTTCTTTGTGATATGGTAAGGTTTTGGATGAATCGAGGAACACCAAAGAGAAGGCAATCGAAATCTTGGCTGATCTCAGCGTCGAGATCTCCTTTTTTTACCATATATGCTGCTTGTGCTTCTCCTTCTGATGGTGCTTGAATAACGGGCATGCCTAACGCAGAAATAAGTTTTTTTGCTTCTTCGATCATTTCTTTGTCAAGTCTTGCGGTTCTTTGCGCGTATTTTTTCATATCTTCTATGTTTCCTTCTCTTTGCGCTACTTCGTATTCTCTTTGTGCTTCTTCTTTGAGTGCGCGTCTGCGTTCTCTCTCTTTTTTCTTAAGGTCTGGTGCTTCGCCATCAAAAACGAAGGCGAGTCTGATTCCTTTTTGCATAAGTTTTGTTGATCGCGAAAACAGCCCTGATAAATGAGATGTGACGTTTCCCTTGCTGTCCATGAGCAGAGTTCCGTCATATCCTCGTATAGTAGACAAGAATTGGTAGAGTATGTTGAATGCATCAACTGCTAGTCTTTTTCCTTTGAGCTCTGCAAAGGTGATTTCTCGTCCTTTTGTTAGATCTTTAAGATTGACTCCCATGTTAGATTTGTTTAATGATCATCGTGGTGAATTCTTTTTGTGCAAGATCAATACCTTTTTTTGTTACTTCTCCTGTGGTGATGAAGAGTACAGGCATTTTTCTTATCTGCGCTTGTATGTACGCTGAGCTTAGATCTCCATCATTGACTTTTTTCTTTGCCTTTGCTTTGCAGTAGTATTTAACTTCTCCCATAGCAGTGGGAAGAAGGATGATAAGATCAATATCTGAGTTTTTTCTTATGACCTTTGCTTCAATGATTTTTATGTTGTGTTTTGAGAAGTAGTTTTTGATGGTTTTGTAGAATTCGTCTTCAGGCTCTTCAGGCTCTTCAAAGAGTTCTTCGCAAAGATCTTCGGTGAGTTTTTTTTGCGCAGTGTTTGAAGTGCCTTTAGGCGTTCCTTTAAGAGATTCTTGTGTTGTTTGTGCCGGTTCAGTTTGTGTTGAAGATGTGCGAGTGATTGTGGGTGTTTCTTTTGGAGTGCTTACTTCTTGCCCGTCTTTTGAACTC
>RFJL01000053.1 GCA_003695435.1 Candidatus Woesearchaeota archaeon | reverse complement strand
TTTATAAACTCTCTTCGGGTTTTATATACTTTGAGTGCGTATATAATTCTATGATTGAGCTTGGCGGAAACATTACTCTTGTAGGCTTTTCTGATCTTGATGACGGCTCTTTAATCATTCTTAAAAAAATGGTGGGAAACTCCGTTCGCAAGATCCAGGACAATTCTCAAAATTTCGAGGGATTCACACTCACTTGCAAAAATGTCCACTCGGATAATAAGTTTGAATTACATGCAAAGCTTATTGATAATGGCAAAGTGATCACTTCGCAAGTTACGGATTTCAATCTTTTCTACACCCTTGACAAAGTACTCAAAGCAATACATGCACAGCAATCATAATGCTTGATCCCAGGTTCGCATCACTTGGCATTGCTGATTGCATGGACGACGTTAATGCGCAAAAAGCAAGAATAGGACTCTACCTTCTTCACGCCATGGAGCAACATGACGAAGTAGAGCAAGGAACACTTGCAGATATTGTTCTTAACTCAACTCTTGTCCTTAACGGTGTGCGTGTAACCCCTCGAAACGTGGGTCTCCTAATCAGAGAGCGACCTCAAGACATCATCCCCTTTTGTGTGCATACCTATACCGTATTTTCACTTCCTTATGAGAAGAGCAAAGAATTCTTATCAATAGAGTGTGCGGATTCACTTAGAGACTTTCACTATCCTCCCAATATCCACCATCATCTCGTCGACCTTATGCGCTACTATCACATAATACACCAAAACTTGTTTGACTAAACAACCACACATTTATAAATTAACTTTGCATCACTGCATTAAAAAGAGGTGATTTTCATGAAAGAAAAACCAAAAAAAGATTCTTGCTCTATGAATTGTTGTAGGACTGCTGTGAGTTGTCCTTTCTGCACAACGCTACTTGGACTTTTAGTTATTGCTAACGCGTACTGGGGCTGGGTTAGCTGGGCAATGTTCATCGGGATCATTCTTGTCCTCTATGGACTCTCACTGTTCTCCTGTGCTTGCCCAGGAAAACATTGTTGTAAAAAGTAGATGAGCAGATAGATGGATAGCGATAAACTCAAAAGCTACATCTCGGACTTCGTCTACGGAGGAACTGACGGCACTGTTACAACCTTCGCAGTAGTTTCAGGTGTGGCAGGGGCAGCTCTTGCCCCTTCAATTGTTATTATTCTTGGTCTTGCGAATCTTCTTGCAGATGGGTTTTCTATGGGCGCTTCATCATTTCTTGCCTCACGAGCAGAACGGGAGAATGAGCAACGTATTAAACAAAGAGAAAAACTCCTTATTGAAAAGGAGCCTGCTTTGCAAAAAACAATTCTTAAACAAAGCCTCTCGGACAGGGAATTTCCGCCCGCTCTTCTCAATAACATCATAGATCATCTTACCAAGCAGAAAAAAACATTTCTCTCAGCAATTCTCGCGCACAAGTACAACCTTCACGCAACCAATAATAAATCCCCTGCGTCTTCTGCCCTTATGACTTTTCTTGCATTCATCCTCATTGGAAGTATTCCTCTTCTTCCCTATCTGATATCACTATTTTACCCTCTTAGCAATCTTTTCATGCTCTCTATTATCTTCACCACTCTTGCTTTCATCGTCATAGGTGTTGTAAAAGGGTATGTTGTTGAGATGAGTAAGACAAGATCTACCCTTGAACTACTCCTTGTAGGCTGGCTTGCAGCAGGAATTAGTTATGGTATAGGATTCTTGCTCAGAGGTCTTGCAGGATGATCTTAGAGCTTTTCTTCCTCATAGCAGGAATCTTCTTTCTTGTTAAGGGAGCAGATCTTCTTATTGAGGGAGCATCTTCGCTTGCAAGAAAACTAGGTGTTTCTGAACTCATAGTAGGTCTTACTATTGTTTCTTTAGGAACATCCCTTCCTGAGCTTATGGTAAATATTTTTGCCGCGTTTGAAGGTAGTTCTGATCTTGCATTTGGTAATGTTATTGGTTCCAATCTTGCAAACACTCTTCTCGTGTTGGGAGTAGGTGCAATCATCTATTCTATTAGTGTTAAACAAGACACCGTCTTTAAAGAGATCCCGTTCAATATCCTTGCAGTTGTTGCTCTTGCAACGCTTGCAAATGATGCCTATATAGACCACATTACGCCAAGCCAACTCTCGCGTATTGATGGGATTATGCTATTGCTATTCTTTGGCATCTTCGTCTACTACCTTTTTGAAATTGCACGGTCCTCAAGGGTCCCCTCTCTTGACGGTGTTTCAGCCACTTTCACCAAATTACTTACGCAAATAGGCATTGGTGCCATTGGTCTGTTTATCGGCGGGGAGTGGGTTGTTGATGGTGCGATATACGTTGCAAAGACGTTGGGAGTATCTGAATTTCTTATTTCAGCAACCATTGTTGCGTTTGGAACATCTCTTCCAGAACTGGTAACCACTATTGTCTCTGCAATGAAGAAAAACGTAGACATCCTTGTTGGAAACATTATTGGTTCCAATATTTTGAACATTTTTCTTATCCTAGGACTTACCGCAGTAATTAAACCAGTTCTTTTGCCTGCTCAAATAACCTTTGATATCTTATTCCTCTTAGTAAGCACGTTCCTTTTCTTCTTCTTACTTTTGGGAAAAGGTGCGCGTTTACGACGAAAACATGGAATTATTTTCGTTCTTTCCTACCTCTTCTACGTAGGATTCATCGTTATGCGTGGATAGATCGCACCTATACACTCACCTCACGAACGAAGTCTAAACAAAGCTGTGCACAGGTGTTCAAAGCACGTCGTTCTTTTGTTGTCCTTTGAGACTATTTTTCTTCTACGAGAATCTTGTGAGGGTCTTCCAAGTATTCTTTGAGTGTGTTTGCAAAGCGAGCAGCCTCAGCACCATCAACAATGCGATGATCAAAGGTGATGCTAAACGGTAGAATGAGACGTGCGTAGATCTTACCCTCTTTTACAACAGGCTGTTCTGTTGCGCGCCCAAGACCAAGTATTGCTGATTGCGGGTAGTTGATCACAGGCGTTGCAAACCTTCCACCAATAGAACCATAATTAGTAATGGTAATAGTTCCGTTTTTCATTTGTGCAGGGTCAAGTTTTCGCTCTCTTGCCTGTTCTGCTAACTCTTGGATTTCTTTAGCGATTTCTTGTATTGATTTGTCTTGAGCTTTGACAATCGTAGGAACTAATAACCCGTCGGGAGTGTCAACTGCAATGCCCACGTTATAGTATTTGTAGATGATAATATCCTCGCCTCTAAGCTCAGCATTGAAAAGAGGGTGTTTTTCAAGCGCCAAGCAAAGTGCTTTTGTTATAAACGCAAGAGGAGTGAGTTTAACATCAAATTTCTCGTAATTCTTTTTCTCTTTATTTCTAATGTCCATAAGATCTGTGATATCTGCTTCATCATGATGTGTTACAGGAGCGGTATTCATGTGACTTCGTACCATACGCTCACCAATCGTTTTGCGAATACCCTTGTAGGGAACGTAATCAAGATGTCCAAAGAAATTATATTTGAGTTTTTTTAGAGGTTGCGGGTGATGTTTTTTCTGCAAGTCTTTCACAGCCTCTTTACCCGCATGATCTTCATCTTTTTTGATGGCGCTTTCTTGTTCAGTGTTTTCTTGTTTTGCTTCACGTTTTGCTTCACGCGTACTTTCTTTATTTGCAGCAGCCAAAACATCTTCAAGAGTAACCAGACCATCTTTTCCCGTTCCTTTTATGGATTCTATGTCAACACCCATGCTTTTTGCTACTGCTCGCGTTGCAGGAAGCGCTTTTACCCGCGTTGATCTTTCTTTTGATTGTTTAAGCTTGTAATGTTCTTCTTCCGCTGCTTCTTCAAGACTTCCTACAACTCCTGTTGAGGTAAATTGATCTTTTGTTTCTTTTTGCTTTGTTTCTTTTTGTTCTGTTGCTTCTTGTTCTGAAGTATCCTTGCTTACACGCTCTGCATGGGATGATTTATTTTCCGAAGGCGAAGAACTTGACGTAGTGTTTTTTTCTCCATCCCTCTTGTTGCTTGTGAGTGGAGCACTCGTTGATGTTTTTTCTTGAAATTGTTTATCTTCGTCTTGAGCTGCCACATCTTTCTTTTCGGTGCTTTCTTGGTTTGCTTGATTTACCTTGTTCTCGTCGTCAAGAACAACAATAACATCACCTACTTTGATCGTGTCTCCTTCTTTTGCGCGTAGCTGAGTTACTACTCCTGCTTCTGGGCTTGGCCATTCAACTATTGCTTTGTCTGTTTCAACTTCTGCGAGAATATCGTCAACGTTTACTTTATCACCTACTTTAACGTTCCATTTTACAAGAACGCCTTCCGAAATACCTTCTCCTACGTCGGGAAATTTAATCTCAATCAAAATGCATCACCTTATCTATTGCTTTGAGTATGCGTTCTTTGCTTGGTAAGTAGAGTAGCTCGTTCTGGTAGAGCGGAAAAATCGTATCAAACCCTGTTACTCTTTCTATTGGTGCGAGTAATGAGGTGAGCGCTTTTTGCACTACTTGTGCTGCGATTTCTGAAGAAACACTGCATTCTCTTGGTGCTTCTTGAACGAT
Organism: Candidatus Woesearchaeota archaeon; assembly: GCA_003695435.1. Classification (NCBI taxonomy): domain Archaea; kingdom Nanobdellati; phylum Candidatus Woesearchaeota; species Candidatus Woesearchaeota archaeon. The sequence goes on along the minus strand of RFJL01000053.1, from coordinate 3,411 downwards.
GACAAGTCTTCCCGTCTTATTCACTGAGTCGATGATTGTCTGTGTATCAAGAGGTGAAATAGTTCTTAGATCAATGATTTCAGCAGAGTACTCGCTTTCTTCAAGAGCTTTTTTAACGTCTCGTAGCATTGCGCCCCACGTCACAAGAGTAAGATCGGATCCTTCGTTAACAATGTTTGCTTTTCCCAGTTCAATCTCATACGCTTCTTGAGGAACCTCTTCTTTGATTGCACGATACACCCGTTTGGGTTCAAGAAAAATAACAGGGTCGGGATCTTTTATTGCTGCGAGTAGTAATCCTTTTGCATCATAGGGCCCTGAAGGCATGACCACTTTGAGTCCTGGCGTGTGTGCGTAAATTGCTTCCATACTCTCAGAGTGATGTTCAAGTGCTCTGATTCCTCCTGAACAAGGTGATCTCAAAACAAGAGGAACAGCGTATTTTCCTCTGCTTCTTGTACGCATACGTGCTGCGTGAGAGATAAGTTGATCAAAACCAGGGTAAATAAAGCCTGAGAACTGTGCTTCACATACGGGAATCATTCCCCCTATTGCAAGTCCGATAGATGTTCCGAAAATTCCCCCTTCTGAGAGAGGAGTATCAACTGCTCGTTCTTCCCCGAATTCTTGTTGTAATCCTGAGGTTACTCTGAAAACCCCTCCTTCTTTTCCTACATCTTCGCCAAGGATCATGACGCGCTCATCCTCTTTCATTGCTATGCGCAAAGCGTCGTTGAGTGCTTCAACCATGTTCATCACAGTCATTTCTCATCACCTTGTGCATTGTTTGATGTTGAGTTAAGTGTTTGTTGAAGTTCTTCAAGTTGTTCTTTAAGAGCAGGAGTCATTTCTTTGTAGGTCCATTTGAAAATATCTTCAGGCGTTGGTGTTTCGCTTTGCGCGTCTTTTACGGCTTGTTCCACTTCTTCTTTTGCTTGTGCTTCTATGCTCTCTTTGAGATCTTGATCCAACCAGCCTTGTTTTTTAAGATAGGTTTCAAAACGAAGAATCGGGTCTTTTTTCTTCCAGCGTTCAACTTCTTCGTCCGTTCTATACAGTGTAGGATCATCTGCCGTTGTGTGTGGGCCTAGCCTGTACGTGTAGAATTCTAAGAGTGCTGGTCCTTTTCCCTCGCGCGTCCAGGCTTTTGCTTCTCTTGCAGCAACATAGACGGCAAGAGGATCATTTCCATCAACAAGCATTCCAGGAAAACCATACGCGCAGCTTTTTTGAGCTAAGTTTTTTGATGCTGTTTGTTTTGTAACGGGGAGTGAAATTGCGTATTGATTATTTTGAGCAATGAAGACTACGGGTACTTTGAATACTCCTGCAAAGTTCATTGCTTCATGGAATTGTCCTTCAGAAGTTGCACCGTCACCAAAATAGGTGAACACTGTTGCTTTGTTTCCTTTGATTTTTTGCGCCCAGGCAATACCTGTTGCGTGTAAAGGGTGAGATCCCACGACAATGGAGACGGGGAGAAATTTATCCCTATTGGGCTGGTTTCCTATCTCATTACCTCCATAGTATTGAAAGAATTTTTTCATCTCATTTCCTGCAGAGATGAAAAGGCATTGCTCTCTGAATGCGGGAACAACCCAATCATCGTCGTCAAGAAGAAGTGCTACGGGTGCTTGACAACCTTCTTGCCCTATTGCTTGTGCAAAGGTTCCCAGTTTTCCTGAACGTTGGAGTTTGAACGCTTTTTCATCCATGGTACGTGAGCGCACCATGTTCTTGTAGATTGTCATGCACTCTTCTTGAGAGAGTTGAGGATCGTACTCATTTGTAGAGCCGTCTTCATTCAGAACAGTGAACATGTTGTTTTCGTGCGGGTTGAATGATTCGAATAAGTGTTCTTTTGTCATTTTTTCTCTTGTTGTTTTCGCTCTTGTTGTTTTTTCTTGTAGGTGTTGAATGATAAGACCATTTTTTGCTCACGCAAAAAATAGGAGACTCCCTTGCGTCGATGAGGGTGGTGGGTGGGGCGTAGTGGTTGGAGCATTATGAATCACCACCCCTTATGATCTGTTCCATAAACAATTCTCCTGCTTTGTAACTGCTTCGCACGAAGGGGCCTGATGCAACAAAGAGAAAACCCATTTTTTTCGCTTCTTCTTCATAGAATGCAAATGTATTAGGATGAACATAGGATTGGAGTTTGATGTGTCTTTTGCTTGGCTGCAAGTATTGGCCGATGGTGAGGATATCAACACCAGCACCTCTTAAATCGCGCATGGTCTCCAGCACTTCTTCTGGGGTCTCACCAAGACCCACCATGATTGATGATTTTGTATACACAGCATGCTTTTTCTTTACGTAGGAGAGTACTTTGAGTGTTTGGTCATAACTTGCTCTTCTATCTCTTACCATTGGTGTGAGACGTCGCACGGTTTCAATGTTATGCGCTAAGACCTGCGGTTTGGCGCTGAGGATGATATCAATGAGATCTTCTTTTCCTTGCATATCAGGAATGAGAATTTCAACGAGAATATCGCGTTTCTTAATCTCTTCAACGCATTTTTTGAGATGTTGTGCTCCTTGATCGGGAAGATCATCTCTTGCAACACTTGTCATCACAACATAGCTAAGTCCCATTTCTTGCGCTGCGCGAGCCATGTTTTCAGGCTCATAAGGATCAAGAGGTGCTATCTTTGTTGCTGCTTTAATCTGGCAGAACCTACAACCCCTACTGCAAGTATCCCCCATCGCCATGAACGTAGCAGTGCCTCCTGACCAGCATTCGCTCATATTAGGACAGTGGGATTCTTCGCAAACAGTGGTGATGTTATATGCTCTAAGAACTTGTTTGACCTCGCTGAATCTTTGCGTGGGAGGGCGGATCTTAAGCCACGCAGGTTTGGTTGCAGTGCCTGCATTTGTTGATGCTACTAACGGTCTTGTTAGATCAGGTTCAACAATGCTAACATCTGCTTGGAATTTCATGAGAAAAAAGCTTGTATTTCCTCTTCGCTGACATCTCCGCAGAGATAGTTGTCATTATCCGTATTGATGATGAAGGGCAGTTGTGAGCATTTCCCTTCTGCGAGTCGCATAAGCTCTTCTTGGTTTTGCGCGTTGTGATACGTTTCTTTTTTAACTACTTCCACACCTTTTTCTTGTGCTATTTTATCCACCGTTGGTTCAATCTTGTGGCAGGTTGCGCACTCAGTTCCATAGAAGAATATAATGGTCATTGGTTTCACCTCTTTTATAGGAAGAAGTAAGAAAATGTGCTTTAAAAATGTTCGTATAACTTGTGCTTAAACACTCCTTATGAGTAGAAAAGATTATTTATAAAGTCTTTTTATAGTTTGCTTCACATGACCTTTACCGAGATCATAATAAGCATACTCTCCTACTTATGGTTACTTTTCAAAAAATGGCTCTCCCTTTTCGCAGCGCCCTTTG
>RFJL01000052.1 GCA_003695435.1 Candidatus Woesearchaeota archaeon | reverse complement strand
GTGGGAAGATTCGCCTTATGAGCAGGTTCATCGCTAACCTCACTTACTGGCTCTATTGTAGGAACAGCGTAGATGAGATTGTTGTTGAAAATGCGCTCTATTTTGACTCGCATCTTGCCCTTCTTTGCGTTATCAATAAGGATTGTGAACCCTTTTTCTCGTGCAATTCCAGAGCCGTCTTTTCCCACAACAGCCACGTTGACTTCAAGCACTTGTCCTTTGAAAAATGGACAGACTTGCGCCTTGCTGTACAGCGGAATAGTGGAAGAACTCTGCACAGGGGGGACTTGTTGAGGCACTTGAATGTTGAATTCTTGTGTTTCTGGTTTTGAATCTTGTGTTAGCGTTTTCTCTTGTGGTTTTGTTTGTGTTGTGTGTTGTTCTTGTGTGTTTTGAACTTCTTTTGACGTTGTTTGTTCTTTGATATGAGGAGGGGGAGGAAGATCCTTTTCAAGATCGTCCTCCTCCACCTGTACCAGCTGCGACTGTGCTTTTTCTTCAAATTGAGGAGGGGGCGGAAGAGCTCCGTAATCGCGTTCTTCATCTTTTGTTGAAGACGATGCTTCAATATCTTGAACCTTTTTTGCAAGTCTTGCGAACTCCTCACGTAAGCTACTTAGCTCTTGTTCTAACTTTTTAACCTCAGGAGCGTTTTGCGTTGTTGTGCTTTCTGCTTGAGCGAGTTTTTTCTCTTCTTCTTTTGCTTGTGCTATGAGTGTTTTTAATTCTTGAACTGTTTGTGCGTATTGTGCTAGTTCTTGTTTTGATTCGTTTACGATGTTTAGTGCTTTGGTGATTTGTTCTCTTGATTGCGAGGAGAATGCTTTGAATTCTTCTTTTGTGACCATTTCCGCTTGCTTTACTTTAACTTTGTCAAAATCTTCAAGTACTGCTTCAAAGCTTGCTTGCAAGTCTTTTGTCATGTCTTTGAATTCAAGGAATTGTGCGTATTGTTTTTGGAATTCTACGAAGATGTCTTCGCTTTTCTCAGCATGTCTTTCAACGGTTGCGCGAAGTTTTTGTAAGGATACTAATTCTTCTCTAATCTCTTTTTCAAGTTCGAGAAGGCTTTCAGCCCCTTTAAATGCATCAGTTACTTTTTTGATATCTTGGAGTTGTGATTTGAGTACTTTTTGCATTTCTTGTGCAACTTTGAGTTCTGATTTGAGTTCTTCTAGTTTTGCGTCTTCTTTTTGCACTTCTTTCATGAGGTTTTGTGGTTGCACTGCGTTTACAAGATCAATTGCTTTGGACGAGTCGATAGATATTTTTTCAATTGATTTTTGTAGTTCTAGTATTTGTGCGCGTAGCTCGCCGAGTTCTTCTGAGACTCTTGCTGCGTGTTCGCTTTCTGTTTTTCTGTAAGCGTCGAGTACTTCGAGCTTTGCTTTGATTTTTTCAAGATCTGCCTCTGCGTTGCCACTCCACTCTTGAGAGGGAGTGTTTACTGGTTGAGAGGTCATTTCTAGTTCTTCGTCTTTTTTCTTCCAAAACATGGTATTACCTCAGGTTGTGTTTTTGCTCTATCTCATCCATTTTTTTGAGCAATTGTTGTGCTTTTTGTTTATCTTTTGATGCGAGTGCGAGTTTGACGTCTCCGGGAAGGGTGACGGTGTCTATTTCAAGGGTGAGGTCTTTTCCTTCTTTTTTCTTTGCTTCTACTTTTGCCATGAGCGCGTTGAGTCTGAGTTGTAGTTCTGCAAGAGGATCTTTGGAGGGCTTTTCTTTTTTCTTTTCCTGTTCTTCTTTTTTGAAGAGTTTTTCTATTTGTTTTTCTTTCCACCCGTGTTCAAGGAGTTTTTTCTTGATTTGATCGTCAGTGAGACCTTTTGCGCGTTGACGTTCGAGGAAGTGCAGAACGGGATCTTCTGATTTTTTTGGTTCTTTTGGTGCGGGAGGTTTTTCAATTCCTTTTTTCTTGTTCTCAAAATAGTCTTTTCCGTGTTTTTTGATCATCTCTTGGGTGTAGCGCTCTCTTTCTTTTTGCGCTATTGCTATATCTGCTTCTATCTCTTCTTGTGGGATGAGTTTGATTTGTCTTTGTTTTGGTGTTGCGCCTGCTGCTGCGAATTGGCTCTTGAGCTTGGTGACGAGTCCGTCAATGTAGATGTCTACCATGGTGAATTTTCCTTCCATGAGTTTGTCTTTTGCGAGTTTGAGTTCTAATTCTACGTCGAAGGTGTCTTGTTTGAGGTCTTTTAATTGTTGTATTTGGTATTCTATATCTGCGAGTTGGTTGTTGTATTTTGAGTAGAGGTTGAGTTCCTTGTCTGAGAGTCTTTGTGGGCTGTGTTTGAGTGGTCTGAATGAGATGAGGTAGGGTCTTCCTTTGTTGTATTCTGCGTTTTGTATCATTCCTGTTCCCACGCTTGCTTTGATGAGTGCGTGGAGTATTGCGTCTCCGTATTTGTTTTTGACACGTTCAAGGTCTCCTTCTGATTTTGTTCGCATTTGTATTTCTGTGTTGATGTTTGCTTTGATTTCTCCTACGAAGTCTGAGAGTACTTGTGAGACGAGAAGTACTCCTACTCCCCATTTCCTGAATTCACGACAGGCGCGTTCGATTTGGATGAACCCTGCTCCTGATCCTCCGAATTTCGGGAGGAGTCTGTGTACTTCGTCATAGACGAAGAGTGTTTTGAGTGTTTTGCTCTCTGGCAAGTTCATCTTGAATATTTGCCTGATTGTGTTTGCAACGAAGATGTCTAATTCTTTTGGATCTATTTTTGAGATGTTAATAATGTTGATGAATCCTGGTTTGATTCTTGATTGTAAATCTAAGTATTCTCGGGGATTTTCTATGTGGAAGATGTTTCCTTTGTATCCTTTTGCGTCATGAATGCTCATGCCGAAGTGAGGGTAGAGTTTGAGCATGGATTTATCTGTGCAAGGGCGTAGGAATCCTGACCATTGCCCTGTGGGATCAAAGACGACAACTGCTACGTTGTGATCTAGTGCTTCTTCAACGATGTCTTGTGCTGAAATTGTTTTCCCGCCTCCTGTTGCTCCTGCGATGATGGTGTGTGTGGTGAGGCTTTCAAGGTTGATGAATGCACGTATGTGTGTTTCTGCGATGAGTCCTACGTAGGCGGAGCGCTCTCCGGGTTGAGGGAGCAGTCTGTGATCAACGATGATGTGTTGGTATTTTTTGTGAAGCTCCCAGTATTCTTTTCCTTTGTGCGCTGCTGCAACAAGGAGTCCTAGGAGGAGAAGTGCTGCAAGGTATTGCCAGACTGCAAAGAGCCATACTTTGGCAAAGAGTACTGTTCCAAGAGTGATGGGTTCAGGTGTGATTTTGAAGCTGTCTTGATCGGTGACGAATCTAAGTTCTCCTTCGCGTGAGGTGTATTTTACTTTTGATTTAATGGTGTATTCTCCTAGGGGCACTCCTGTTAGGTTGAAG
>RFJL01000051.1 GCA_003695435.1 Candidatus Woesearchaeota archaeon | reverse complement strand
TGCGCCGAGAAGATCAGCTAAACTTGCAAGAAGCCCTATTGAGGTTCCCCCCATGACCGTAAGAGGGCCGATATACCTATCAAGAATCTGTTCAAGAACACGTGCGTCTTTTCTAAATCCTGGCATTTGAAGCCCTGAAGCTAAGATGTTCTTTGCTTGTGAGCGTGCATCCATCCCTGATGTTTGGACCCAGAAGATAGAGAAGATAACTGATCCTACAACGAAGATGCTGATATAGACGAGGGAGTGTAGTAAAGTGGTAAAGCTAAACGTCCCAGTTACGATTGCTTGAACGATGTGTGTAGGTGTCAACCATGCAACCAGACCTGATGCAGGTTGATTACCTACAAATGTTCCTAGAATGGGGTAACCCCAGTTTTGAAGGAGTCTTGCCCAGAGTTGAATGTTTGCAAGAAGAGCTGCAATCAAAATAACAGGAATGTTAGAAGTGTAGAGGAAGGAAAGTGGCCACCTGATACCATGTCCTCTAACGCGTCCAAAACTAAGAGGAATCTCCACTTTCATCGCTTGTGCGTAAACCGCTACGAGGAAGATCAGCACTGTTGCGATTACGCCCCACAGAGCAAGAGCTGCTCCTGAAGCATCCTGGATAGTAAGTAATCTGAAAAATTCAGGAATTGCTCCGACAAACCCTCCTAATCCTCCATCAGCGCGAAGAGGGGAGAACATCCTGATAAATAAGGACTCTGAAACACCCGCTGCAATGAACAGGCTGATTCCGGATCCAAAGCCCCACTTGGTGATGACTTCGTCCATGAGCATGATGAGAAGCCCCCCTATGATGAGTTGAGCTACGAGGAGTAATTTAATTGCAATACCTGGCGTTGCAGGTGCAAGGCCTCCCATCAACACATACACAAAGGCTTCAAAAACAATGAAGAATATACTTAGCAATTTTTGAGTTGATTGAAATTTTCTCTTTCCTTCAGGCGTATGTGTATCGAATTTAACCAGACCTGATCCGTTGAGTAATTGTAAGACAATTGAGGATGTGACAAGAGGCCCAATCCCTAATGAAAGGATGGACCCGAATTTTGCCCCAAGAATGATAGAAAGGTATTCAAATTGTGAAAGTGCGTTTTGACCCAGACCTAAAAGAGGAATAAAACCAAGAACGAAGAAGAGTATGAGTGTTGTAAGCGTCCATTTTAACTTGACCTTAAAGGACACTTTTTTCTGCGTTGGTGAGACAACCTCAGGGATGAAACGTACGAGTTGTTCTACAAGACTCATAGGGGGATAACCACAAGTTCTCTTTATAAACGTTGCTTTTAGATTTTAGTGTTTATACTACCACACACCCCTGTGTTAAGTTATACAAACTTACTTCCATGCATTTTTAGAACAACACACGTATAGACCATTAAACAACCAAACAACGCTCATCTCGAATACAAAAAAAACGCTAAGAAACAAAACAAGTAAAGAAATGTTTATTCAGCTGAAACTGCTTGCTCTGCTTGATCTTGAACAGCTTCCTGAGAATGTGCAGTTGTAGTGCTTATTACTTTACCACCTGCAGCCTCAATTTTTTCAGTAGCTGAAGAAGATGCACGTTCAACAACGATGTTCAACTTCTTGGTTACTTTTCCCGTGCCAAGCAGTTTATTCACGCCGATTTTTGAAAGATCGCACTCATACGTGTCTCCCGACTTTGTGAACACTCCCTTAGCAACAAGAGTTTCCACGCTGTCTTCAAGGTGTCTTAGATTCATCGCAGAAATCTCGTTTTTTCGAGGATTGAAACCGTATTTACCAAATCTTCTCCCCACAAAACTGGGTTTTTTCGTGTCTGCTCTTTTTCCTGAACCTGCATTTCCCCTGCCGCCTCTGTGACCTGCTCCTCGGCGTTTCTTCATAGATCCGCCTCCATGAGTTTTTGATGCGCGGTAGCGTACAACCTTTTTTCGTTTATGCGTAGTCATGAGATCATCCTTTGAATAAGCTTGTTAATATCTTCTCCTCTATCGCCAAGAGCGCCCCCTGCAGAGTATGCTTTCTTAATACCCCCTCTTTCAAAGCCCCCTCTTGGAGGATGAAGGTGGTACACGTTTTCACGGTTTGATTTTTTTGATTCGAGGAGTTTGAGAGTTTCTTCGTTAACAGGGCCGAAGGTTATGTAGTCTTTTGCTTTTTTGAGCATTCCAAGAACACTATCATTTGCTTCAAGCACTACACAGGTGTGTTTTTTGTGTAATTTAAGCATTGTAAGAGTGTCCTTGATTTCTTTATTTACTTTAACAAGGCCTCTTATCCGTATTGCTGCGATTTTCATTCTATTTTGAGCTCCTCTACGTGTTTATCGTGAATTTTAACCTTTGAGAGGTTTTTAAGCGCTTCGAAAACTGCTTTTGCACAGTTGATTCGCGTTGCAGTTTTTCCTTGCGTTTTCGTCCAAATATCTTTAATTCCTGCAAGCGCAAGGATTTTACTGGTTTCACTCTGCGCAATAAGACCCTTACCTTTTGGCGCGGGCATTAACGTGACTTTTACTGAACCACATTTTCCTTGTACTGCGAAAGGAATGGAGTTTGGCTCTGTTGAGAGATCTTCCCAAGAACCAGAACCCCTGCGAATCTTAATGAGATTAAGTTTTGCATTACGAATTGCTTTTTCCCTTGCAGGAACTGTTTCACGGGATTTTCCATAACCCATTCCAATATGACCGTTGCGATCACCTACAATTGCAATTGTTGCAAAGCTAGGCTTATTTCCTTCCTTTGTTTTCTTCTGCGTTTGTCTGAAGACCCGTCTGGATCCACCTCCAAACTTACCTTTAGATTGACCAATAAGGAGAAGATCTGTTTCAAGATTGGGAAGGAGTATGTCTACAATTTCAGGCTCCATTATTCGAAGACCCTTATCAAGAATCTGATCAACAGATGTGATTTCCCCACTAAGAACTTTTCTTCCGAGTTCTGTTTTTGGAACCCATTCTTCGTGTTTAGTGACAACAGGTGCTTTTTTCGCTGCTTCTGCCGATTCTTCAACATCCTCGACTTCCTTAAGAGATTCGTCGAGAGCTTCAGATTCTTCAACCTGTTGTTTCTGTTCTTCTTCTTGTTTCATAGTAATGTTCCTTTCACTTTTTCGAATTCTGAACGTGTGTCTTGTGCTTTTTCATGTGCGATGTGCTCACCGCTAATTCTCTCCTGTGCTGGGAGCACTTCTTCATCAACAGGAACTTGTAGTCCTGCATCGATAGCTCCTTTGAGAACTGCGTAGAGTTTTCCTCCTTTTGGAAGCACTTGCAGTCCAAAATCTGCCACCGCTTCAGTAACTCCTTTTTCTTGTGCTCTTTTTGCAATGAGTGCGCCTACCAGATATGCAGCAGGCGTGTTTGAAGTTGATTGTGTGTATCCTAATTTTTTAAGCTCTCGTGAATGAGCGCTTACAAGCACTTTATCTCCTTGTGGTTCGTATGCGATAATCTGAGCGCTTGTGTGAGCGTTACTTTTTCGAATGACCAATCGTGGAACGCCTGATTTGAGAAGGCCAAGTCTTAGCTTGTAGTCTGTCTTTCCCTCTCTTTTCCTCCTTAGAGGTACCGTTCTTCGTTTTGAGTAGACGTTTTTCATTTTTTAGCAAGATTATTATCGTTCATATATAGTTTAATGTGTCTTCGGCTTCTGAAAAAACCACCCTTTACTTTTCTGTAAAAGTCGTTGTAGGTTGTTTTCTCAATGATTCCTTTGGTGAGGAGTTCTTTAATAAATGCTCTTTGTGCACGAACTTTTGCCATCCATGCAAGTTTTGATGGTAGACGAGCAGTTGCGCGTCCCTTGCGTGAACCATGACCTCTTCTTAAACCCTTTCTCTTCTGCACAAGGTTTTTTCTTGCACGTGCACGTGATGTATTTGCAGGTGGTTTTTCTCGTATGATTCCTTGTGAGATGAGTGCTCGGATATCTTCTTTGGTAATCGCTTCTTTAATATCCTCAACGTGAGCCTGGTCAAACCAGACACGTTTTGGTGATGATTTAAACACATCTGCTGCTATCCGCTTTTGTAGTTTAAGATTCATTGTTTTTGTGTGATTATTTTTTCTTGTTGTTTAATACCTTGAGCTTTTTTATCAGCTTCATCCTTAGTGGATTCTTCAAGTTTGCTTTCTTTCTTCTCAGATTTTTTCTGCGCTGCTGATTTTTTTGTTACTTTTTCCTCGCGCAGTTTTTTCTTTTCAGCACGTTTGTTCTCAATTTCTTCAATGTACTTTTTTGGATCTTTAATGTTAAGTACGTTAATTTTCTTCTCTATTGCTTTTTTGAGTAATTCAATACGTTTTTTTGCCCCAAGACCTGCGCTTATAATAGCTCCTTGGGTTTTTGCGTCAATTGATTCAAGATCTGAAGAGGTGTATACCATAACTTGTTCGAGGCCTTCTTTAGAGAAACCTCTAATTGCGCGAGGACTTGAAAAACCAAGAGCAGGAGCTCGAGGGTATCCTTTTCTTCCAATCTTGTTTGTTTTTGCGCGTACGCTTCTCCAAGCTAGGCTTAACCGTTTCTTCTTTCCCGCATCATAGCGTTTGAAGTGGGGTTTTCTCTTCTTGATCTGCGCACGTACAGTTAGGAGTTCTTTCATACGAATGGTTCTCTTCCTGATTTTTTGATGATGTATATTCCATCTTGGAAAATACGAATATCTCTGTTAGTGATGCGTGTGAGTTTTTCAATGTCCGCTGCGACTTGACCTGCTCTTTCAATATCCACACTTTTCACGTAAATTTTATCTCCATCGACCTTAACTTGAGCTCCTTCTTTTAATGTTAGGACGCGGGGAACTTTTTCCCCAAGGAAATTTTTTACCTCGAGTTGATTTCCCTTAAGGGAAACTGACATGGGGAAATGGCCTGAGCAGATTTTTAATTCATACTCGTGACCTTGTGTTACTCCTCGAACCATATTCTTAATATGAGCATTCCAGGTGTTAAGGAGTGTTTTTGAACGTTTTCCATCTCTTTTGGTTGTAAGTGAAATGGTGTTTCCTTCTATGTTTAAAACAAGGAGAGGTACTTTGAACAAACGACTTACTTCCCCTTCGGGTCCTTTAACAGTGAGGATATCATTTTCGAAACTAGCACTGACTCCTTCGGGAAGTGTTATTTTTTGTTCTTTGATGTTTGCCATGGTTTTGTGATTAGTAGCAGTATGCGAGGAGTCTTCCTCCGAGTCTTTGTTCTTTTGCCTGGGTGTGGGTCATAATACCTTTATTAGTTGAGACAAGTAAGATTCCAAATCCTTTTGCAGGAAGGAATCTTTTTTCCCATTTTTCGTACTCATCAATTGCGACTGCGTGGCGCGGTTTTATTGCTCCGCATTTGTTTAGCTGGTCGATAAGGTTGAGTACGAGCGTATCTCCTTTCGCGTCTTCGCGAATAGTATGCGCACCTACGTAGTGATTGTCTTGCATGATTGCAAGAACTTGTTTGATGATCTTTGAACAAGGTCTAATTTCTACTTGTGTTTTTTGCGACTTTGCTGCGTTGTTAATTTTTGAAAGTGCTGCTGCAAGAGTATCGTTAAGAGCCATTTTCAGTTGAATTTTTTAAACCCTATTCGGGTTGCGATTTCTCTAAAACATCTCCTGCACAAGTACAGGTGATATTTTGAGATCATTCCTCTGTGTGATCCACAGCGCTTGCAACTAATCGTTGCTTTTCCGCAGCTGCGCTCCTTGGGAGCGTTGAGTTTTTTGAATTTTATATACTTGCCCGGCTTGGATTCGAGCTGTTTGAGCATTTTTCTATAATCGGATGTTGTCATGATTCGTCCTCGTCGAAGCTGACCTGAAACTGCTCTTTTAAAAAAGCAATGGTTTCTTCTTGTCGTATTTGATGATTTTTCCCGATTTTTGAGCGTTTTAACCTTCTTTTTTTCACCCGAAAGCCAGGTCTTGAAAGCGTTACTGCAACTTCAAAACCCATAATACCTATTTCTGGGTCGTATTTTGTATCTGGAATGTCTATGTACTCTGGAATTCCAAAGGAAACATTTCCGTGATCATCACATTGTTTTGGTGAGAGTTGGTTATCTTTTGCCTGTAAGAGCCTTTTGAGGATCTGAGTTGCTTGATCCCCTCTAAGCGTTACCTTCGCACCAACTGAAAGACCAGGTCTTATTCCCCACTGCGCAATTCTTTTTTGAGTAATTGTGCGAACAGGCGTTCGTCCAGTAATATTTGTGAGGAGTTTTACACCTTTGTCAAGTACGTCTGTTGATTTTCCCGCACCCACATTGAGCGTTACTTTCTCTATCCGAATGTTCTGCATGGGATTCATAGTGTTACTTCTGGCTCCTTATCTCCTGTGATAAATGCGTATTCTTTTTTTGTTTCGAATTTTTCCTTGTTTTCCGTTTCGAAGACGATCATATCATCTTCAAGATGGTCAATTACTGCCTTTTTTCCTGCATGCTTCCCACCTACAAGGAGGATTGGTTTTTTCTTTTCGCATTTGAAATGTTTGAGTATTTTTTGTGATGGAAGTTCAATCAAAACTACATCTCCTCGAGCGTAATCGTTCTTATCAATAAAGATGCATCTTCCATCTGCAAGGCCCAATTGAGTTTTTTTGCCTTTTACAGTCTTGATACTTTTTACCTGGGAGATTTTCTTATTTGCTTCTTTTTCATCAATTTCAACTGCGCTGAGTCTTCCCTTAGCATCAAGAGTTACTCTGAATTGTTGTTTTGATTCTGGAAAGGAAATAGTATCCATAAGTCCTATGTTGAATTTTTCATCTCGTCTTCTCTTTCCATCAACGAGTACTTGTGAATTATGAAGGATGAATCGTACTTCTCTTGCGGTCTTTGCAACTTTGAGTACTTCGCGCAAGAACGTTGAGAGTGCCATTGATTGCTCAAATGGATGTGCTCCTGGATTTGGTCTCGTGATGAACTTAGACTGCTTACGAGCGACGTGCCACGTCCTTGGCGTTGCTATTCGTTTAAGATGATTTTTGACCATGGTTATTCTCCTTTAATCCTCTTCTTATCTTCTGCAAGTTCTGTGATCATGACGTTGGATGGGTGAATAGGATAGGGTACTGTGGAACCATCGCGCTTGACTAACTCACATCCTGTAACGTAAATCTTCCCTTTAATGCGTGACACTCTATCAACTTTCCCTTCTTTTCCTTTGAACTGACCAATCATGACTTTTACCTTATCTCCTGATCGTACGGGAAGAGATCTTGTATTGTGTTTTTCGCGAAGTTCTTTACTTAGATGAGCACCCATGAATTTTTGTTTTATGTGCAAGGGAGCTCTAGCTCTAAACTTGCGCTGTTTTCGAGGTTGCTTACTTGACTTCCATTTAGTTGAAAAGAGTTTTTTCATTTTATACGATAATACTTGCGACCTTTGCTATTCCTGGGAAGCGTTCTGCTGCTTCTTTTGCCACAGGACCTTTAAAGATCGTTCCTTTTGGATTTCCTTTGTCATCTTTGAGCACAACTGCTGCGTTGTCTTCAAATTTTATACGTGTTCCATCAGGTCTTCGAAACTCTTTTCTTTGCCTGACAATGACTGCTGGAACAACTTGTTTTCGAATGTCTGGTTTTCCTTTTTTAACTGATGCGAGTATGAGGCTTCCGACTCCTGCGGATGCAGGTCTTCCTTTACTTGTTTTTGCTCCTTTTACTGAAACTACTTTGATAATTTTAGCACCTGAGTTGTCACAGCAAGGGAGTTTTGCTCCTAAGAGGATTGCCTTTGTGACTTTTCCTTTGTGCGCTTTCATTGTTCTTCCTCAGTTTTTTCTAGATTTTTTTGTTGTTTTTTTGTCTTTTTGTGCTTTCCTTCTTCACCGAGTTCTTTTTCAAGGATGTAGTCATCCTCTTTTCCAAGCACTTTTGTGATGATGAAATGTTTTGTTTTTGAGAGGGGGCGAGTTTCTTTTATTTGAACACGATCCCCTTCTTGTGCGTTTATGTTTTCAGGGTTGTGAGCACTAACACGGGTTCTTGTTTTCTCATATCTCTCGTACTTGGGAATGTAGCGTCGTCCTTCCCATTCTACGATGACTGTTTTTTGCATCTTTGCAGATACAACTGTTCCTTCGAAGGTTTTTCCTCGTGTTGCTGTGTTCATAGTTTTGTTTCCTTTTTTATTCTGAACTTTGCTTTTATACGATCATGAGGTCGTTTTTCAAGTAACGACCCGTCAATCACGTGTTGGTTCAGTTTGAGTATGACGTCTTTTTTGACGACACGCTTATCATTTATGATAAACGTGTGGTATGTCTCATCGACGATGACACCTGTTATTGTTTGGTTGGTGTACTTGTCGACTGCTTGCACGGATCTCCCAATGAGTTCCTCGCGCAAGATCATTTGATCACTATCGATTCAGGTGCGAAACCCAAAGATTCGAGGGCTTTACGCATCTTCGCCTTGTGATCTCCTTGGAGTTCGATCATACCGTTTTTTGCTGAGCCACCGCATGCAAGCTTGTTTTTGAGCTTTTTTGCGATGTCATCGAGATTGATGTCTTTTGCATCAATCCCGCTGATGATGGTGTATTTCTTGCCGAATTTTCGGCGCTCAATGTACACCTCGATCGTTTGGCTCTCCTTGGTGATGTCTTCCCATGCACCAAGCTCTTTTGGAAGGCCTGTTAAAGGATCGATTTCAGTCATTGATTATTCTTTTTGAGTTGTGTGAGGATTCGGGCAATGGTTTTCTTTATGTGTTTTACTTGCCCAGGGCTTTTTGGTGCTGAACCTGTCGCTATTTGAGTCTGCGTTTTCATAAGCTCTGCTCGAAGTTCTTTGAGTTTGCTTTCAAGCTCTTCGTTTTTGAGTTGTGCAAGTTCTTTTGCGTTCATTGTTCAGCATTTGCCTCTTGTTGCTCTTGAGAGTCATTGCTCTCTTTTGAATCGGATGATTCAGATGATTCGGATGATTTGGAACCTTCTGGTTGTTCGGAAGATTCTTCTGATTTTTTTGTTTCTTGTGATTCTTTTTGTGATTCTTCTGAAGAGGATGGTTCTTTTTCAACGGTTTCTTTGGACTCTACGGAGTCCTGAGTGTTTTTCGCCTCGATTTCATCGCTCTTTTTGTTCTTAGCGGTTTCCTTTTTCTTGGATTCCTCTTTGGTTTTTGCTTTTTTCTCTGCGGTTTTTTTCTTAGCTTTTTTTACTGTTTTCTTAGAGGCTTTTTTTGTTGATTCTTTTTCGGAAACATCTTCAATGATTATTTGTGGTTCATCAAAGATTTCAATTTTGTCCGGAAGGACTACTGATGGAGGCATTATTCTTACTTGAATGCCTACTGTTCCTGTTTTGAGATGTGCTTCGGAGTAATGTGTGTCAACGCCGGTAAGTGCAATATCCCCTGATTTTTTGAGGTATCCCATGTAGAACCTCCAGGTTTTTGCCCTGCTTGAGGGAATCTTTCCTGAGATAAGGATTTCAATTCCCATAGCTCCTGCGTTCATGGAATCTGTCATTACTCTATAACCAATCCCTTTAAACCTTTGAGAGCCGAATTTTTCAAGGGAGTTTGCGATTTTTTCCGCAACTACTGCCGCGTCGAGATCGGGATTTTCAACCTCTGCGATTTCAATCTGTGGATTTTCAAGGTCGAAGTTTTCTTTGAGTTCTTTGGTTAACCTTTTGATGTTTTCCCCACCTCTTCCTACGATGAGTCCGGGGCGTGATGCGTAAATGATGATTTTCTCGCCAAGTGGTGTTTTTTGGAGCTTTGCATCTGATAGTCCTAGATTTCGTAGAGAGGATTCGATAAATTCTCTTATACGAAATTCTTTGACATTTGCTCCTACTATTTGTCGTTCAATCATTGTGCTTCTCCTACCACCACTTCAATATGGGTTCTTTTCATCTCGCGTCCACTATGTCTTCCGTAGTGTACTGGTCTTGATGCTTGATGTGCGTTAATGTGTATGATGTTGAGTTTTTGCGTGTCGAGTCCTTTGTCTTGTGCGTTGGACTCTACTGATTTGAGCACTTCGAGGAATGCTTTTGCCGCTTTTTGAGGGTATCTTCCAGCTCCGATTTGGCCCTTTCTGTGGCCGATTCCATTAGTGAATCTCTTGTAAGGAATTGCTTGTTCGAATGCGAGTACACGTTCAAGTGTTGTTTTTGCCTTTGCAAGAGGTTTCTTTCTTAGGAAAGCTGCGATTTCAATCGCATCTTTTGTTGAGATTGAAACGTCTCTTGCACTTGCACGTGCGTGCTTTTCTTTCTCGTATCCGCTAAAGCTGTATCCTGCCATTATTTCTTAGGTTTTGTTTGTACCCCTGTTTTCACATGGGTTGGTTTTTTTCTAGTAAGTGCGAATTCCCCGAGTCTTTTTCCAATCATTTCGGGTTGGATTTCAACATCTTTGAACTCTTTTCCTGTGTACACACCGATTACTTTTCCTACCATTGAAGGCAGGATGATCATCTGTCTTTGGTGAGTTTTGACTTTTTTGGAGCTTGATTCAAGGTTTTTTAGCAGAGTAACTTCTTGCTCTGTGAATCCTCTTTTAATTTTTCTTCTTGCAGCAGCGTCGAGGTGCTTTGCAAGCTCTGTTAATGGAAGTTCTTTGAGTTGTTCAAGTGTCATTCCTCTGTAGGTGAATTCTTTTTTTGCCATCTTTACTTCTTACCTAACGCTGATTTTCCTTTCTTATTTTCAGGCTTTTTCTTTCCGCGACTTCCTTTGGGCGGTCTTCGTCCTGAGGATCGTCCTGTTTTTTGACCTGTGATGCGTGCTGCGATCATACCAACCTTACGACCCGGAGGTGCGTTTCTTGATGTTGGTGTTGCTTTTGATTTACGTGATGAGCGTTTGTTTCCAAATGGGTGATCAACTGCGTTTTGAGCATTACCTGAAACAACAGGGTAGAGTTGGTTCTTTGCTTTTGCTTTGAAATGTGCCTTTCCTGCTTTGAGTAGTGGCTTTTCTGTTCGTCCACCACCTGAAACAATTCCTAGCATTGCTCGGCAGTTTTTGTGGAAGATTTTACGTTTCTTTGAAGGAAGGATCACGACTACTTTGTCTTTGAGCTGAGATCCTACTCTTGCAAAAGTTCCTGAGGCACGTACAAATTTTCCTCCATCTCCAGGCACACCTTCAATGTTGCAAACAAGAGATCCTTCTGGAAGCTCTCCTAGAGGAAGGACGTTACCTTCTTTGAGTTCGGCTCCGCTTCCAACTTGAACAGTATCACCAACGCGCACACCCTCTGGTGCAATTGCATATCTATACTCTCCGTTATCGTACTCGCATGCTGCAAGCACTGCTGAGTGTCCTCTACAGTGAACAAGGTCAATGATGGTTCCTTCAACAAGCTCCTTACTTCTTAAGGGATGTTTTGCCTCTCCACGGTACTTGAAACTTGGCGCTCTGTAACGTGGTGAGCCTTTTCCTCTTGCTTGTTGGATGAGATTTTTACCCATTTTACATTATTCCCAGATCTGACGCGAGGTCCATTGCTGGTGTGTCTTTTGTTAGTGTGATGTACGCTTTTTTCTCTCCTTGAGGGGTGATAAGCGTTCGTACGCGTTCAACTTTCACTTTGAACGCAGTTTCAACGGCTTTTTTAATTTCTGGTTTCTTTGCCGTCCTTTTAACACTGAAAACGAGTTTGTTCTCAGAGTCCATGATGCGAATTGCTTTTTCTGTGGTTTTGGGAAAGTTGAGGATTTCGTAAGGGTTTATGTCACTCATTTTTTGACCTCCACGAAGAGGTTTTCAAGAGCATCTACTGCGCCCTCAGTGTACAGGGTAAGGCGACCAACATCTGCTCCAGGTGCAAGGAGTTCGCAATTTACCTTATCAATAGTAACCACGTCAACACCCGGGATGTTTCTTGCTGTTTTTAGAGCTGCACACTCTTTTGAAACCACAACAAGAGGTCCTTTTGCTCTTCGGGTTTTTCTTCCTCGAAGCGCTGCTACACCTGCTCTGTTTTTGGTCTTCTTTGTTCTTTGTAGATCTTTGTCGAGACCAAGCGCTTTGAATACTTCTTGTAGCTCTTTTGTTTTTTGAACTTCTTCAAGAGCGGAATCGACAATGAAGGGGAAGTTTTCTGGAACTTTATGACCTCTTTGTTCAACAAGTTTTTTGTTTAATGATGCAGCAAGAGCGGATCTTATTGCTTTGCGTTTTTCTTTAAGGTTTATTTTCTTGCTCCAGATTTTTTGTGCTTTTGGTGGGTGTGCTCTTCTACCTCCAACGGTTCCTGGAGCTACTGCTCCGACCCAGTTGAATCTTGAGCCTCTATGAGACATGATCTTACGCGGAACTCTTGAAATTCCGATACCGTAGGATGTTTTGTAATTGTGACGTCTGCGAGAGAGTTTTCCTTTTTGGCGTTTTCCTGCTTCGGGATGCGCGCCGTAGGGCTGTCTTCTGTTTGCTTGAATTGCTTCTACTGCTCGTTTGATGAGATCTTGACGAACAGCTTCACTAAAATGGTTTGGAAGCTGTTTTTCGCCTTTCTCTTTTCCATCAAGTCCGAGTATTTTTACTTTCATTGTCGTGATTATCTTCTTTGTTGTGAGCGTGTACTAATGCTTTGGATTGTGGGGGTTTGATCCTCTATTTTAGGATTAGGTCTTCGAGCAGGCTCAAGTCGTAAGAGCCTTTTTTTTGGTCCGGGAACGGAACCTCTTACAAGAACATAGGTGTTCTTGACAAGACCGAAATTAACAAGACCTCCTTTGGGATTTACTTCTTGAGGATCCGAAGAGATTTTGAGGATTTGTTTATTGTAATCAACACGTTGGTGGTATCCCATCTGACCTGCGTGAGCGATTCTATACATAAAGTGAGCGTGACCTTTCCATCCTCCAAGAGATCCTGGACCACGTTTAGTTTTCTCTGATTTTTTTGCGCGTAATCCGATTCCGAATCGCTTGACAGGGCCTTGGTATCCCTTTCCTTTGGTGATTGCGAACACATCAACTTGTTGGCCTTCTCCAAGAACATCTGCTACAGACACTTCTTTTCCGAAGTGTTCTTTGAGAAAGTTAAATTGATCTTCTTTGGAGCCACCAACAGCCATTTCAAAGACTTCAGGTTTTTTCTTTCCAATTCCTGTGAGTTTTGGCTGAGTCTCAACGATTGCGCGAATTTCCTCGATTTCTTCGAGGTTGATCTTATCAAGGGCGTGTTCTTTTTTCTGAACGGGAAGTTTTCTTGTGATTTCTTTGCTTTGTTTTGCCATTACAGTATCTTTTGCGCGAAGTCCTAGATATGCTCGTTTGTAGGTTCTCACGCCTGCAATACGGACAGGAGGGCATTCAATAATGGTTGCTGGAACTGCAACATCAGATCCTTTGTTAGGTGAGTGTTTTCGATTTTCCGTGATTATGCAATGGGTCATTCCCGCCTTGTATCCAGGAAAACCAAGAAGTTTCGCCTCTGATGCTTTTACAAACGTGCGTACACGAGCATAGGGTCTTTTAGCTCTGACTCTTGGCCAGAATTGCATACTTCCTGAACGTGGTTTATGTGCTTTTGGCATAGTATTGTTAAACGCCTGAGAAAGAGTTGGATACGTCTCCCCCGCCTATTCCTGAGCGTTTTTGGGGATTTTTCAGAATCTTTTCCAAGATTTACTCTGAAAACGCTCTTTTCAGGCTTTTTTTGTGGTTTTCTTCACTAAAACTCTTTTTTTCTGGTTTTAGTGGCTTATTGAGTTTGACTTCGAAATCAATTGAAGTATTTATAAAGATTCCTATTTGGCGCACTGTTTGCTTGTAGTTACTGCCTCTTTTTGCACACCCGTTACGAAAACTGATGAAAAAACCACGCTCGCAACACACCCAACCCACACCCTATTTTCCCAAAACACCCAAAAACACGAGTTCTACGAATATCTCTCACCAATATCCGCTTATTCTCCGCGCGCACAGTACTTCTTAAGCAGTGCGTAATAAGCAAATACGTAGAAAACAAAGAGCACCCAACCAATGTTTGCATGAAAACTCGTCACTGCGAAATCGGCGCTAAACTCAACGCCGATAATGCTTAGGATAATAACTCGTATCGCTGTAAGAATGAACGCGCCTGCAACCCCTACTGCGAGTAGTGTGAAGGTCTTTGCATCCTTTCGTAAAGAGTCATCAAAAAAAAGAACAATTGCAAAAAGAAAGAGGAAGAGTGTTGCAGATTCTATTCCTGAACAATCCCTTGCAATAATAACAGAGAAATCATTTACGCGCAGTAAAGGTGTTTCATGCCCCGAACTCGCCGCGGCATCATAAAAAAGGGAGAGAAATTTGACTGCGATTTGATTAACCATATTTGAGAAATATTGCCAGTTCTTTGTGAAGAACACTTTGATGAAACGATAGACGATCACAAATCCTGCAAGCGCTACGAGTTTCTTCCACTCGTTTTTTACCGTCTTTTGCCAAAAAGAAATTCCTAACATCGCAATGGAAATAAAGAAAATGAAAAAAGAGTAGGTTATGGACGAGCCGGTAAACGAGTAGAACCAATTTTCCTGACTCGTTGCGTAACCATAACGCCACACATAGTACTGTACAAGGAACGTTATGCTTAGAAACCCAAACATCAGTGCTTCTTTTTTTCTGTCCTTGCATCGCACATAATTTGGCAACAACCTCTCCTCGTCCATGAGAAAAAATAAACCAAACAGAATAAACGCTAGAATGTGGAGTCTCTCAAAGATTACCGTGTACCAAAGAACGTGATGGAAGAGTAATGCGAAGATTTGAAGGATTATTGGTGCAAAAAACACAAGGAAAAGCAAGAAGCCATATGCGATGCGAAATTCCTTGAGAAGATCGCGTGAATGGAGATCACTGCGATTCATTTGTTTTTGTCTTCGTTTTTGACTCATGAGTTACTTCCTGGGACTCTTGAATTTTTGTTGAAAGGCTTGAATGATCTTGTTGATCTGATGATCCTTGTTGTTTCTGCTCTTTTTTCAAATCCTTTTTTTGATTTTTCTTTTGTTTTGAAGCGTGTTGTTCTATTAAGAAGCTTTTCTTTCTCGCATACGTTGCGGGGTTTTTTATCCTCGAGCAGAAATTATCAGGAGTACAAAAGCCAAGGTCTTTGTAGTATGCCTTGTTATCGCAATTGGGAGGAAGAACCGCTTTTTTTGACTGGCGATGATACCGTATGTGTCCTTTTAGTTGGACTTCTCGCAAGGGTTCGGGATTGAGAGTATTCCACTCGAGTAAGCGCTCCTCAATGTCTTCATATGTCCAACCGCATGAGCGCAAAAAATTGACAAGGATGAACAACGCTCTTTTTTTCCCGTCAGGAATTCCTCTTAAAATTGTTTTGATGCAAGGAGGGAATAATTCTTCGGGCACTTTGTTTTGTAATTGTTCAAAATCCACAGAAGATGTTTTCTCCGACGATTCTACGAGGATTGTTTGTTGTGGTGCTACAAAGTCAAACGCTGCGATGAAGAGTTTTTTAGCCTCATCAAATTTTGCTTGAGATCTATTAAGAAACGGCACTTCAACACGCACGTTTTCAGGGCGCGCATCTTC
Source organism: Candidatus Woesearchaeota archaeon (assembly GCA_003695435.1). Taxonomy (NCBI): domain Archaea; kingdom Nanobdellati; phylum Candidatus Woesearchaeota; species Candidatus Woesearchaeota archaeon. The sequence continues at coordinate 19,821 of RFJL01000051.1, read as the reverse complement.
GCGGTTAAATGATAATATCTTTGAGGGATCAACTGGAATGGATACCAGCCCTGATTTCTCATTAAGAGAGTATGGCATTCTGAACAGATGGCGCGAAGAGATGAGAATAGTGTCAATATCAACTATTGAGAACGGGTTGAACTCTCCGCGAAGTTCAACATCTTCTTTTTTTAGCTGTAGAAGATTGCAAAGCTGAGCAACGGAGTACTTTTCAAGAATTTTCTTTTTTAGGTGTTCTTTAATCATGTCATTGAGATATTCTGCAATTTTTTTGGGTCCTTCTGGGAACAAGTTTTTTGTGGGTGTTCCATCAACAATTTGAGGAAAAGCTTCAAAAGGAACAGCTATGTGAAAGCCATGATTTCCTGAGAACTTAACTGTCACTGAAGTAATAGCGTGGTATCTAAGTGCTTGAACAATGAGATCTGCAGCGAATTGAGAACAGTCAAAGAGTTTTGAATCAATATCTAAAATAAGATCCCACCCTATTCGTAGATCGTCTTGGTCTGCTCGTTTCATTCCTGGCTCAAGAAGCAAGGGGTTAAGCCAGGTTTCTTCAGACATGTGAAAGGAGGTGATCCCTCTTTGTACTTGTGAGAACACATCACTAGGAAATTGTAAGATATCGGGGCGTTTTGCATAGCCTTTTCCCCCAAAACTTCCCACAACTTCCTTGTTTTGGGCAAATGATGCTATTGCTTCTTGAATCTCGGGACGTTTGTAGTACAGAATAACCGTGCTTTTGTCCATATCCTTATACTTTGATCCCATGGCAGAGCAGAAGATGTTAAGGTATATATGTGTTTAGAAGATGTATTTAGAAGAAGTGTTTAGAAGAAGTGTTTAGAAGAAGTGTTTAGAAAATCGTTTAAATAGAGCGATTGTAAGATCCTTCTTGAACGTCCTTGTCTATACCTCCGCATAAGCAGCACAAGATAGGAAGAAATCTCTTGAAAACGTCCCAAAAAATGATAAACATAACGCCCATAATTCAAGAAGAGCGCATTCTTTTAATAACGGCACCTCTTCTTTACGTTGCGTCATGAAGACAACACGAAATGAGTTAGCCTTATTTCTTGAAAAGCTACGAACTACCCGGAAAAAAATCATCGTAGAAGGACATAACGACGCGAAGTCTCTTGAACAGCTTGGTGTCTCTGCACATCTTATCTATGAACTTGACACCGCTCTTGAACTTTTTGCGGAACGATTTGCTCATGAAGAAGTTATTCTCCTGGTAGATCTTGACAAAGAAGGGAAGAAGATCTATGCAAAACTACGCAATGCACTCATTCGCAATGGTGCAAAAGTGGATAACTATTTTCGTGAATGGCTCTTCAAAAATACCGATGTGAGACAGGTAGAAACACTAGCAGGGTATGTTGAAAAACAACGCTACTCATACTTCTCGCTAAGAAGTCGTTGAATCTCCTTTGCTTTTTTCTCTCCTATGCGAGAGATGTTCTTAAGTTCATCTTCGCTTGCATTGAACACCGCTTTTACCGAACCAAATTTCTTGAGAAGGGTTGGTGCAAGGGTAGGGCCCACATTTGGAAGGGCTGAGACTATGTATTCTTGTGCTTGCTTGAGGGATCCTTTTGACTTATTTGTGTGAACTTGTTGCGATTTAAAACCACTATCCATCTCACGTTTTGCAATTTGTTTGAGCACTGCTGCAGTCTCGTTATGATCCTTTGTTTGCAGAAGAGGAATTGCAAAATCAACAAGGATTGTAGCGATCAAACCCCTAATCGCATTAGGATGAATGTTACGTTGAGCGTAGATGTTCTGCGAGCCTTCAACTACGAGTATTGGCCTCTCATAATGCTCTTTCATTGCTTTAAGCTGGGAAAAAATTCTGCCATCAATCAAAGAATCAACAAAATCTTTTACTGTTTTATACTCTACACAAACTCTTTTTGAAAGAACGAAATCTCCAACGTGAAGATGTTCTACTTTACAACTCACTCCTTCGCGAATAAGCTCTTTGATGACTGTTGATCCTTTTTCTCGGTGATCAGCAAAAATATTTATTTCTTCTTCAGGAAGAGTGAGCGTTTTTTGTAAGCGGGTTTTTCCCACAAATTCTTTTTTTATTTCTTTAAGATCAGCGTACATACGTCTTTCTTTGTGATGTGCACTCCAGCGGTAGATTTCGTCACGCGTTCCTTTTGTTACAAAAACAGTAACCCCCCCTCTTTCATTTCTTCCCGTTCTTCCCCTTCTTTGTATGGTGCGAATTGAGGAAGGTATTGGCTCATAAAACAAGACATGATCCACACGAGGGATGTCAAGACCCTCTTCTGCGACACTTGTTGCGACAAGAACGTTAAATGCGCCTTCTCTGAATGATTGCAGCATTTGTCGCTGTTCTTTTTGCGTAAGTCCTTTTTCTCTCTTGTTTGCTTGACCTACGAAAAGTTCTGCCTTGATACCCTTACTCGTTAGATAGTTTGTTAGTGTTGATGCAGTGTCGCGAAACTGATTGAACAGAATGATTTTTGCACAAGGGTCACCTTGCAAAATATGGGAGATGTGTTTTGTTACTTCAAAAAGTTTGGGATGTTCTTCTCCTTTGTCCTTGAGTTGTTGTGTGAGTATGCGTGCTGATTTTATATTGACATCACATGCAAGGTTTTTCACCGCTTTTGTTGATGTAGATGACGCTTGTTGGTAAATGCTCTCAAGATAGAGGTAAATTGCGCTTATTCCCTGTGTTTCTATAAGCTCCAATGCGTGTTGCACTTTCATTGCTTCTGCGGTAAGAGATAGTGCTTTAAACAATTCAGGACTTGTAACTCCTGAACTCATCTCGGCACGGAGTTGAGCTTGTATTTTGAGAAGATCTGTGCGCGAAAGCAACTGCGCAGATTTTATGAAACCCGCATCTCTAATCGCTGCGATTTTTGATTTAAAACTTGCCTGTAATAAACTGTGTACTTTCTTAAACCCTGGAGGGAGGTCTACATAGACGTAGTTTACCTTGACTTCTTGGATGTAGGGTTTGACATCAGGATCATCATCGCTTCGCATCTCAATATCTTCTATGAAGAGATTTTCACAAACCTCTCGTATCGCTTGGGTTTTTGATCCTGGAGATGCTGTAAGTGCGAGAATTCTAGGGTTTGATGCCTGGTTCATGTAATGCTCTGCGATAAAAGAGTACGCGTAGTTTCCTGTTGCTCTATGAGCTTCATCAAAAACAACAAGAGAAACATCCTTTAAAGAAATACGATTCATAATCAAATCATTTTCAATTCCTTGAGGAGTTGAAAAAATGATTTGCGCATCTTTAAATTTCTGTTCTCTTTTTTGCGCCTTCACCGCACCGGTAAGTAATGCGAACCGATCGGCATCAATGAATAAATGTTCTGAAAATGATTTGAAGTGTTGATCAATAAGAGGTCTTGTGGGGGCGAGAACGAGTATTTTAGAGTTCGGATAGTTTTTAAGTCTGTTAAGGAGTGTGAGAAGCGCAATAACCGTTTTTCCCAACCCTGTTGGTAACACAACTAACGTGTTTTTGAGTGTTGTGGTATTTAGAATTGTTTGCTGATATAGACGAGGAACAATTCCTCTAAGTACTGCCTTCGTGTCACTATTATTTGAGTCGGAGACTATCACCTAGTGAATGATGCTTGGATTGTTTAAAAACTTCACGCAGCGCTGTCCAGTGTCCAGTGCTCTTTGAGAAACTCAAACAAATTGAAAATTTGCGTCCATGTGCCGAAGAGTACAACCAGAAGAAACATAGCGAGTAGGACGTACTTTGAAGTCATGAAATCTTCAAACATTTGCACGTATATAAGGGTAACGATAATAAGAATGATGAAACTGGAGTATAACGTACCCGTCACCATTTCGCCAGTTACCACTGCTTATCAATGGATGCAAAGACGTACCACGTTGCATATGCTCCGAGTAGAATGCCTGCAATGAGTGAAACAATCGCAGATGAGAAGAAGAGGAGTATTCCCATACCTATTGCAAATACGAGTGAGAACACGTAGAGGTATTTTGCGCCGAAAAACACCTTGGACCCATCAAGCGGAGGTATGGGCAACAAGTTAAAAACAGCGAAGAGAACGTTAATGAACACTGCTTGCATGAAAAAGTCTTGAGCGCCAATTCCTGAAAGTGCTTTGAAAATAATTGCTAGTGCCATATTCGCAGCAGGCCCTGCAAGTGCTATTACTGCAATTGCTCTTTGATTAAGTCCTGGAAAAAAATGCCCTATGCGAAGGCGTTCCACGACTTTGAAATGCACCGCTCCTGGTGCGATAAACACCACTCCCGTAAAAAACGCAATTAACATACTTGCAATAAGTCCACCAGTCCATTTCTTGTAGGTTGCTTGAACACCAAGAAAAAGTGCAACTGCTCTGTGTGCAAGTTCGTGCGCCAAAAAAGCAACACCAACAAGAACGAAGAATTTTAGGATTCCTTCTATTGCTGAGCTAAGAGTGACTGTTGAAACGTCAAGAGCTGAGAACCAGAAGACAAACGTAATAACCGCAGTAGACACTGCAAGATCAATGACTTCTTGGCGAGAGAATCTACCATACTTCTTCCAAAGATACATTGCGCTGCGCATGAGTTATGAAGAGCGATGTGAGTTTTTATGTTTTGGGATTTTGTGAGTGAGTTTCAACGGATTGTGAGGTATTTTTTTATCTTTCAGGCATTTTCGAGTGTTGAGAGCTTGATTGTTTTTTCGTGTGTTGTTTGAGTAATTCAAGCATTCCTTCCTCATGTCCTGCACCTACAACTACAACTACCAAGCCATCATACTTGGGTGCGATCTCCCTTAGTTTGCGTACCATGTATTGATTGCGCTCTTCAATAAGTACTTTGTAAAGAGAAGGGTATCTTTCTCGTAGATCTTTGATGAGTTTTGCGATAACGTCCTTTGAAGGTACTTTTTTAAGATCAAATTGTTCAAGACCTCTTTTTTTGAGCTCCCGTTTAGGAAAAAGAGCTGCTCGTACTACATCTGCGAACACTCTTAGTTTTTCTCTCCAGGTGAACACTTGAGAAATTCTTCTTAGTGTGATGTATATTGGTTGGTCAATGAGCTCAAGAGGAATGTGCTGTTTACGAGCTGCTCTTACTGCTGCACGCATATCATCTCCTGGCTGCATCCCTATATGTTTTGCAAGTTTTTTTTGCACGTAGGAGCCTATGAGTGCGAAAATATACCCCTGCAGTCCTACTTTGCGAATCATTCTCCAATCGCTTTTGGTCTCTTGATTGAACAAGGATGCAAGGCGTTGTGCATCAAGCTCAATTGCCACTGCTTGGACGTCTTGCTCACGTATTGTTTGTTCAATACGTTTTACAGACTCAGGAGAAATATGCGAGGTTCCAATCACTACTAGTCTCATGGGTCAGTGACGACTCTCGTGGGTTTATAACACTTGAGGGTAAGGTTTATAAACGTCTTGCACACTTGTTGCATAAAGAAACGGAGGTCTTCACCATGCTAAAATTACATCGCATTTCAGATTCTTACAACATGAAAGTCTTCACCGAAGATGGAGAATACTTTGGAGACATTGAAGAAGCAGTACTTACTCGATCAAAAGTGTACGGTTGGAGAGTCAAAGCAACAAAAAACAGTTACCTCTCAGAAGTTCTTGGATCCGCAAAAGGAGTAATTGTTCCTCACCAACTTGTCAAGGCAATTGGAGATATCATGCTTATCTCACGAACTGCCATGCCAAGTCAGCCACCCGCTCCAGAAATGGAATAACGCTTCTTAAATTATTTTTACTTACTACGACTTCTTCTACGCATTTTACAATACCATCTTACGATACTCTTGTTTACACTTCGTACTCAACAAGTTTCTTTTTAGCATAGAATGTTTTGTCATGACCCTGCTGACGCACAAGTTCCCAAAGAATAATTTCAGACTCTGCCTGATTGGGTTTTCTTAATCCCCCCTCATCTCGAATGAGAAGATTGTTGTACATTTTCAAGTATACATCAACAGTTCTCTGAGTTGGAATGGCAAAGGGATTCATCTGCAAGGGAACTATGTTCTTCTGTTCATTTACCGCAGCATTGATGATTTTCAAGTATGCTGCTATGGGCTGTGCTGTTGCGGGAATATAGGTGGAGCACTCCTTTTGCCAGGAAAACTTTTTTCGTAATTCACGGTACCGTTGATGTTCATTGGTGTGATCCCAACGCATCTTTTGCCACAATGCATACTTTTGTTCCGTATCTGAAAAAGGTACTTGGTGAAATGATATGGTGTAACGAGGGTGTTTTTTTCTCCTACTAGGTATGCTTACCACAACGTCACAGCCCTCCCTTTCAACCCTTTTGCTCTGCGCGTAAAAGGTGATGTCTTGATTGCCTAGTCGCGCATCGTAAATGTAGAGTAGTGCTCCTGCCACGCATTGGTCAAGAGAGACAATAACCGTTCTTTGATCAAGACCTCTTGCTTTATAGCTATATCCACAAAAGAAGGGATCTTTAATTGCGTTAAATGCTTCTTCACGTAGGAGCACAGGAGTTTTTTGATCTTGTCTTGCTTCTTGGTCTGAGCGGTAGCGTCTTAAGCGTACTGTTCGTGCATGCTTTTTGAACTTATTTGCGCAAGAGAACTGTGGGGGGATGATGGATCCTTCAAAAATTGCTTTGTAATCCTTTGGGAATTCGGCTAATTCATTAACAAGCTGTTCTAAACTGGACGTAGCAACACCAAGAGGTAATTTGCTGATACTTGATTGGGGTCTGTGTGCGAAAAATGTTTTTTGTTGCATGTTCCTACGAATACTTCACCCCTAAATGAATTATGGTGGTGACCATAATCACCACTTATTGTGTGGTGTTTTCGTACACCTCTTTTAAATAGTAGTTCTTCGTCTCACCTTCAATGGATCTTAAAGCTCTCGAGGAAGCAGGACTTACCACAACAGAAGCAAAGATCTACTTTATTCTCCTTGAACAAGGATCAAGTCTTGCAGGAACTATTTCACGCAACACAGGAATACACCGACGATCAGTCTATGACGCAATTGAAAGGCTCATTGAAAAAGGCCTTGTCTCATACATCAAAACCAATAATCGCAAGTACTTTGAAGCAGCAGACCCTTCACGCCTGCTTGAAATCATCAAGGAAAAAGAACAACACATACAAGAACTCCTCCCAAAACTCAACGAACTCAAACAAAGAGAACAAGAAAAAAAAGAAACACTTTTCTTTCGAGGAAGACCCGCACTTAAAACAGTCTTTGATGACCAAATCAAAGAAGCTCAAGAAATTCTTATCCTCGGAGACGATATTGATGTGAACAATATTCTCAAATTCTACTTTCCTCATTTTGACAGAGCAAGAAAACAGAAAAAGATTTCTATTCGCATGCTGATCTCTGAATCAGCCCGTAGTGACCCCAACCTTAAAAAAATCCCCCTTGCACAGATTCGCTTCGTGGACAAACCCGCGGGAAAAACAAGCTTCTATATCTACAAGAATACGTGCTCCATTGTTGTCTGGGAAGATGAACCAAAAGCAATTCTTATAAGGGAATCTGCAATTGCACAATCATTAAGGGATTATTTTGAAATCCTGTGGAGAAACGCCAAATGAACTTCATTCTTACAAGCATCACACTCACCTTTCTCGTAGCACAATTCATTAACATTGCCTTGCGCACAAAAAAACAAGGAAGATTCACTCTTCAAAATGTGTTTATGGACGGGGGCATGCCTTCTCGTCACGCAAGCATTGTTACTGCGCTGACCTATAGCGTAGGCCTTGTTGAAGGATTCAACTCAACACCGTTCTTCATCTCACTTGTCTTCTCCCTCCTCGTCCTACGTGACGCAATAGGAGTTCGACACAACGTTGACACCCTTGCAGGAGTACTAAACAAACATGTAAAGAAGCAAGAACGCATTCACGTTATTTCAGGACATACCAAAAGACAAGTACTTGCAGGAGTTCTCCTAGGACTATTCATTGTTACTCTGCTCTATTATTTGTAACAGTTCTTCTTTAGTTATTTGCTCAACACCCTCTGCTAAGCTCTTAATACCCATTTCAAAACTTTGGGGGTCTGCAATCTTAGCATGAGTGTGGGGGATAATTGTCCAACGCTTTTGCATTTCTGAAAATGGATTAATAAAGTGCACAATTAACTGTTTATACTTTGCAAGCTCATCAAATACCTTGATGAATGTCTCAATATTTTCTGCTGTGTTGTACAGTGCAATTCCAAACGCATCGCAAGGAGTAAAAGAGCGTACTTTTTCCAGAAGGTCATCTTGAGAACATACCACATAAGTTATGGTTCGCTCCTTTTCTTTAACGAGTAACCGATCATCTTTTCTTTGTATTTCAACAATTCTGCGTAGCATTACATCTTTATGTTTTAAGAATTCCTCAAGCCATTCAAGAAGGTATTCGCGTGGAGTCATAGGACTTCACCCACGTTCATAGGAATTGCTGGTAAGTTCATATGGTGTTGCTCGTATTGATTATTTTGTGATCGCCCAGCTCATCTGTGGGAGGAAAGAAGCTATATCCTATATGCTCAGAGCCTTTAAGGAAGAGTTCATACCCTTTTTGATTGTAAATAAACCTTCTGATGCGACCTTGATCAATGAATTCATTTGCAATCCCGAAGTCTTGGTACACTTCTTCTTTTGAGCGCCCATACTTAGACTCTCCAACCAGTCTTGGATACTGCGAAGAGAGTGTTATTCTACGAACAACCCCCCTATCAAAATTAACAACAAAAAGAGGAGTTTCATTTTCTTTATAGTAATAGTTCGTTACGTTTCCTAAATCATCTATTTTTTGAGGGTATCCTCGTGCAGCGATGACTTCTTCAAAGGACATTCCCAACGTGATGTTCTCAACACTTAGTTGTTTAGAAGTGAGGTTTTGTTCTACGAAATCAGTTGTAGTAATATCATAGATGTTATGAGACGAATGTGGCGTACAAGCAACAAGAAGAAAAAGAATGCTAATAAAGAGAGGTTTCATCGTCAATTGACTCCAAGAGTTCTTGAGCTTTTCCTGAAAACACTTCAACTACGCGACTTCCTGAACAATAAGGACAACAAGACACGCGAAAACTCTTCTTCCTAGAAAATTTATATTTGCATTGAGCGCATTGGTAATTGATACTATCTTCTTGGATTCTTTTGAGAAGTCGCCTCTCTTCGATAATGCTAGGGGTTTGAGAAATTCCCTTGCGTCTTTGCTTCTCAAGACCGAATTTCTTTGCAAAACACACATCGCACACAAGATCAATGCCGGAGAGATCAAACTTGATTCGCTCTTTGGGCACTTTTGTCCTGCACTGTGCACAAACATATGTTTTGAAAATGTTCATGGTAGGACGGGTAGGAATTTTTATTTATAAATATTCTTAATGGTCTGTTTATCTCCTGCCTCTTGTTCTTTAGAACGTTTCACCCCGCGCGAGAATTTTAAATCGTCTTGTGGATAATCAGATAAGCTGTTTTCCATCTTTTTTGATGTGGATAACATTGACTGGGCAGCTCTGAGCGCATTCCATGTTTAACTCGAACTCTTCTTCGCTAAACTCTTTGATCTCCCAACCATCCTCTCTAAGCGTTGAATCAATAACATCGGCTTTTCCGTCACGAGCCATTCGCCAAAATTGAGGGAAAATTGCAGCGCAAGCACCGCAACCAATACAATCAGGACGATTATGCTCCACAACAAGTTTAGTCTTGGTCATACGCTAAAACTTGAACCGCAACCGCAGCCCCCTCTTGCATTTGGATTATCTACCTTGAGCCCTGCACCTTGCAAAGAATCTATGTAATCAATGCGCGAGCCCTTAAGGAAGGGTACAGATTCTTTGTCCACAAGAACTTTGAGACCATCATACTCAATAACCTCATCGTCTGAAGAAATAGTATCATCAAAAAAGAAATTGTAAGAAAGGCCCGAGCAACCAGATGGGACAACCTCAATGCGAAAATGGTAAGATGCGTTTCCTTGTTTTTCTCTCATCTGCTTGATTTTTTCTTGTGCTGCGGGAGTAAGTTCCACTACGCCGCGAATTTCTTCAATCGGTTTTGCTGCAACTTCATTAACTTCTTTAAGCATGCGTTCAAACACTTCTTGAGGCATGCCATGTGTTTGCGCCCCTTGTTCAAGTGTTTCAAACGCGTTTACGTGACATCCAACACAGTGAAGACCATATTTGAGAAAAGTGTCTACTACTTGAGGATACTTTCCAACAACATCTCCTATGGTCATGTCAGGCGTTATAATCTGTTCCATCGTAGTGTAAAAGACGTGAAGAGGTATTTAAACATACCCCCTTCACAAAGTGAAGACTTTGCTTCTTGTACCTTGCGGGAATTTGTGTTGGTCTAATAAGCCCTGAATTAAATAGCTCTGAATTAAATCTTTCCCACAAGATCGAGCCCCGGTTTAAGCGTTTTTTCACCAGGCTTCCAATTTACAGGACACACCTCACCTCCGTGTTCACGGGTGAATTTAGCTGCTTGAATCTTTCTCAAAAACTCTTCACTTGATCTTCCAATGCTGTTATCATGGATCTCATATGCTTTGAGAATGCCATCGGGATCAATTAAGAATGTCCCTCGCAAGGAGAGGCCTTCTTCGTTAATGTATGTTCCATACGCTTTGCAAATTTTACCTGTTGGATCAGCAAGCATGGGGAATCTTATCTTCTTAATGGTAGGAGAGTTATCGTGCCATGCTTTATGCACAAAAACAGTATCTGTTGAAACAGAGAGAATTTCAGCCCCCTCCTTTTGGAATTGATCATAAGCATCAGCAAATGCTCCAAGTTCTGTTGGGCAGACAAACGTAAAATCTGCAGGGTAGAAGAGGAGAACAACCCACTTACCCCTGTAATCTTCAAGAGATATTTCTTTAACAGTGTCCTCATGATATGCTTGAGCTGTAAACGTGGGTGCAGGTTTATTTATTTCTGGTTGGCAAATTTTTTCTTCCATTTTCTTCATCCTCCATTATTGTTCCTGGTGAAACGCCCCGAAGAGGTTTTCCTCTCGGAGTTGTTTTAAAAGGTTCGTGAACCTCATACGAATCAATAATTTCTTCTGCTTTTGAACGATCCCTCTTCACTATCTTATAAAGACTATCATTTTTTCGCACCTTACACGCGATAGGAAAGGAAACAATTGTTTTCTTTGCAGTTGTTGTTTCGCCATTCTCATCGTGCAAACTCTTCACCGTTGTTTCAACGTATCCCGTTGTGGGACCAGTAACTGCAATAGTGTCTCCAACGCTAAGAGTGACATCTTCAAGTACTGCCTCTGCAATTCCCTTTTTAGCATAGTAGTTCAAAATTTTCCCTAAACGCTGCTTTGATGTTGTAGCTTTGGATCCATAAATTCCCGCCCAACTATCATTTGTGGGAGTTCCTAATAAAAAGTTCGTTGTAAAACCCCGATTATATACTGTTGTTAATTCTTCAAGCCACTGCGCAACTTTTTCTTTGGTAAATGATCCTTGCTCTATTGCCTGCAACGCTTCTTTGTATACTTTGGTTACTTTAAACACGTATTCAGGTCCTTTTGCGCGTCCTTCTATTTTGAACACGTCAATTCCTGCAAGAACAAGTTTATCGAGGATAGGTAGTGCGCAAAGATCCTTTGGACTCATGACGAATTGGTTGTCTAGAATGAATTCTCTTCGAGGATCCTCCACATCTGTTATGCGATATTCTTTTCTGCACTCTTGTAAGCACTGCCCTCTATTTGCAGATATGCGATTGTGAAATTGTGACATGAAACAACGGCCCGACTCCGCAACACATAATGCTCCGTGAACAAAAACCTCAAACTCAACGTTAATTCCTTGCTCCTTGAGTTCTTCTTTCATTTTTTTTGTCTGGGCAAGCGTTACTTCTCGTGCGAGAACAAGACGAGGTGAAAATTGAGCATAGAATTTTGCAGCATCAATATTTGCAATAGATGCTTGTGTGGATATGTGACATTCGATTCCTTTTTCCCTTGCTTTTTGAATAACTCCGAAATCCGTTACAATAATGGCATTAACACCTGCCTGTTTAATGGCATCAAGAATTTTATCCACCCTTTCAAGTTCATGATTATACACAAGCGTGTTAAGTGTAAGATAGCATTTTACGTTCTTTTCATGGCAGCGTTTTGCAACTTCTTTGAGATCTGTGATGTCAAAGTTTCTTGCTGAGCCTGAACGCATGTTAAGTCCTTTTATGCCAAAATAAATTGCGTCAGCTCCTGCTTGTAGTGCTGCTGCAAGTGTTTCCCAGTCCCCAACAGGTGAAAGTAATTCAACCATAATACCACTCTCAAAGACCCTTCTTATAAGCGTAACGCAGGGTTTTAAAAAACGAGAAGTGCAAGTATGCCTATAACCACGGTAGTGCTAAGTGCTACTACAACTCTTCTTGAAAACAATGATTCTCCAAAGAGGTAGGCAATTCCCGCTTTGACTGCGGTATTTGTCATTGTTGCAAGAACAATACCCGTTACCGCAACGGTTGATGAAATATCCCCTGTTGCTGCGAGATTTGCAAGAGAAAGTGTGATTGCATCGACATCTGCAAAACCCGCTACAAGACTTGCTGCAAGGACCCCTTTTGATCCGAAAAACAACTGACCTAATTTAGAGAGGATAAGCACGAATCCGAAGAAAAGCGCGAATTTAAGCGCAGGTCCAAGTGCAAACGGTGTTGAAAAAGAGACTTCATGCTTATGTTTATGTTTTGATCTCTGTTTATGATAGAAATAATATGCTCCTAAAAAACCACTTAGCGTCATCGCAAATAAAGGAAGTGCGGCAAGAGAAAGAAGAGAAGGATTAACCACAAGCAATTCAACAAGTACTCGCACAAACATCACAGAACATGCAATGAGCACTCCAACTGCAGCTGCAAGAGAGATGCCCTTTACTCGTTTTGATTCAAGCGCCATGCTTGATGTTACCGCAGTGCTTGACACCATACCCCCAAGAAGAGCGGTGATACCAATACCCTTTCCTGCTCCTACCGTCTTAACAAGAATATAACCAATAAAGGAAAGACCTGAGATGAACACCACCATGAGCCATATCTTATACGGGTTAAATACGTCAAGCTGGCTTAGCACAGTGAAGAATTGAGGAGAAATAGCTTTTGAAACTGAAGCGATTGCACTGCTATCAGTAGGGGCAAAATCCACGTTTGGAAGAAAAGGGAGAACGACAAGCGTGATTACTGCAAATTTTATTGCTGCTTGTAATTCTGATGCTAACACATTTCTTGCAAACGTATGCAAGGGTCGTTTAAGCGTAAGTATGACGAGAATGAGAATGGCGAAAAGAACTGCGAATTGCGCGTACCCCTCAATTGCAACAGCAGCTAAGATAAAGGTGAGGATTGCCGTGAACTCCGTTGTCATCTCTCTTTTTCTCTCTGAGAGTCCTGCGAGTAGGTAATGTACCAGAATAAACAAAGAGAGCACTATGAAAGCAGCTGCGAACATCCACTGATGAAAGTCTACAAGAAGAGCGGTAAGAGATCCTAGTAGAGCAATCAGCATAAACGTGCGAACGCCGACCGTATCCTTAATTCGCTTTTGCTGAATTTCAATCTCCCTCTCAAGGCCAATCATCGCCCCAATTGCAAGCGCGATCAACATTTCAAATAAATGCTCTTCAAACATAAACAAAGAACAGCATGCTTGAACTTATATTCTTATTGATTACTTGCGGGTTTATGTATACAAGATACTTGCTTAATTCACACTCAACCAAAAAAAGGGGGAAAAAAAAAAAAAAAAACCTGCAACGCCGCCCTACCTGTTATCGCGAAGCTTTGCAAGAAGTCTTAAAATTTCAAGGTACAACCAAATCAGAGTTACAAGAAGACCGAAACCTGCATACCACTCCATGTACTGCGGAGCTCTATGTGCTGCTTTCTCAATAAAATCAAAATCAAGAAGCAAGTTGAGTGCTGCGATAGCTACGACAATAAGGCTAAACGCAATACCCACCGCTCCAGATTCAAACACAGGAAGGCTAATAGAGAAGAAACTTAGTACCAACGCGACAAGGTAAAAAACCACAATACCAAAGGTTGCAATAAGCAAACCTCTCCTAAAATTATCTGTTACTTTGATGATCTTCTGCTTATACACAAAAAGCATGCTCAAAAACACAGCAAGCGTAAGTCCCACTGCTTGAAACACAATACCCGGGTAAATAGCTTCGAACACAGCAGAAATGGATCCGAGCAACGCGCCTTCAAGAAGTGCGTAGATAGGCGCAGTAACTGGCGACCACTCCTGTTTGAAAATAGTAATAAGTGCCACGATAAACGCAGCCAAGCCACCGATGAGAACAAAACCCAATGCGTTCGGGTTTGCAAGAGCAAAATCCCATGACAGCAAAAACGTGAAGACGGTAAGCGCAATCAAGATGAAAGATTTATTGATTGCACCATCAACAGTCATTGCCTTATGACCTGATAAGGGCACTGCAAATGCTTTCTCGTTAAGTGCGGGATTTGACGTTCTCATAAGATAATCATAGGTAAAGGGATTTAAAAAATGGTATGTTTTCATCCTTCGTTTTGGGAAGATGCTAAGAAGAGCCAAGAGGAGTTGGGGCGGACTTGCAGGCACCCTACAAAAAAAATTAAACTGCGTGTTGAGGTGCTTGGTTCTGGAAAGAAGCTGCTGATGGCGATTATAACTCTTGTGATTGTCATCACACCTTTTCGGTACTGAGAACCAAATCTCTAATCACCTTTCATTTCACAGCATCGCTAAGCTACTTTGTCCTTACGTCCTTTCCTTTTTGTGGCAGGTTGTTCTCGACTGTGTTGTTCTCAACTGAATAGTGTGTTGTTGTACGCTCTTGGAGTTTATTTCCAAAATAGAGTTCACGCGTCGTTCCCCCTGGAAAATCAACGGTCACAGTGCGAGAATCAGGTATTCCGTCATTGTTTGCGTCAAGATCCGCTTCAAAGTAGGAATGTCCTCCTTGCGTCCATGCGCGCATTGCTCCTGAGTAATCCCACATTGCATCATTGTTTTCATCCCCTTCAATTCTTGTTATAAGACGTCCATCTTCTGCTGTGGATGAAACAAACATGGTTTCGGCTATCTTCTTTTGAACAGGGTCACCTTTCCACACCATGAGCCAATAGGACTCTTCGCCATCCTTAAACAAGGACATTCTGCCCTTTGAATGCTCAAAATAAAGTCTGAAGGGGTGGTAAGTGAACAACCTGATTCTATCATCCTCAAAAGATTCGGTTGTACAGTATCTTCTGCTTACACACTCTCTTTCTCTTAATGCCTTAGTTATTGCGGGAACTTTAGAAATCTCCTCACTTTCTTTATTGGGGGCCGCTCTTTCGAGGTGGGAGTACAGCTCTTCAATGAGCGGAGTGAGTTTTGAAACAAGATTTTGCGGTGCGTCTTGCTGTCTGTTCTGCGTAAAGGTGTTTGCGACAGCCGTTTCTGCTTTGTCAATAAGGCAAAAGAGATTTTTTATGTATTCTTCTACGGAGTAATCCAGTTCAACATGCGCAAGCGCTTTTTGCGACGTATATGAGAGGGCGCATTCTTTCTCGGCCATCTCCTGTGCGTAGAGTGGTGTCGCCCCCATAAGGAGCGTTGCAAGTCCAGTAATTATTTTTCTCTTCATACCTCATCTGAATGTTACATCACCATAACTTCTTTTTTCATATTATTAATATTAATAATATGATGAAAATATAACAGTCAGTTCGGCTGATAGAACTCCATGGAACGCAAAGTAAAAAGCAATGAAAACTCCGAACAGAAGTGGAGGGGACGAGATCTAGAATGCATACTCTCCCAATTGCACATCCCACCCCACCGTGTTGAGAGCGTTTTTCCTGAAATAGCCACATCCTACAAAACAATATTGCAAGAACGATCCCCTTTGTTCGCATATCAGCATGCTCAAGACAAAGAAGAAAGGAAGACAATTATCAGCAAAGCCCTTGAACAAAACAGTTCGTTTGGCGCTTCGTTCCTACGCCACACACTTAAAAACCCCTCCGAGCGAGATGAAGACGTAGAAGAACTTGTTTTTGAACAAAGTGACCCTCTCTCACTTCTCCAACCGCTTCTGCAGGAAGATCAACAAAATGAGAATACCATTCGAAGACTTATGCGCGGTATTGTTAAAGATCCCATAGGCACAGCCTTTGGAGGCCAGTTCATTTTTGATGCGCGCGTGCCTTGCGAGTATAAGAACATTTTCGGAGAGGAAAATCTGGCAAGGCTGATCGAACTACAACAAACCGAACATATACATACCCTCTTCCGTCTTGAAGCAACCCTCCTTAGCAATGCCATTCGCGCCTTCGTTGAGACAGAAAACAACCAAGGACTGTATGAGGTTATGTGCTATATCACAAGTAAAGCACCCATGCCAACTAAGCTAAACCTCGTTGAAAATAAGGCACTAAGAAGAGACCTAAATTATATGGTTGGAAGATGTTTTGCACCTTCAGCATTCAACATCAGAACACATGGAGATCTCGACGAACATTATGAACTAGCTATAGCCGGTCTTGAAAAAAGTGGGGATGTTAAGGGCTTGCGAACACTTGCTCACCACATTCAACACACACATACAGATCTTTACGAGAGAATACTTGAAAAAATAGGTGTTGAAGGAGGACCCTGCCCTCTGGGAAGAGAACTCCTTGAACAGGACACATTCCACGCAGAACACATCCTAAAAGAAGCAAAAGATATTGAGGCACTCACACACCAAGCTCTACAGTATCTCTCTCAAGGCGAAGTTACAAGAACAAGAATGCTCCTTGAAGATATTGATGATGGTAAACATCTTCTTGATGTTGTAAGAAAATATATTGAGAGTATTGCAACAAATGAACAATACGAAGAAGCTCCCATTAACACTCCTTTGATCGCAGACATCCTTTCCAAGTTTAATGACTGCGAAGGTCTTGAACAACTGGTCCATCTAGCAGAAAAAAGAGAACGCTATCCTGATGCATTTGTTGCTCTTAGCTCCCTTTTCAATATCACACACGATCCAGAACCTCTCAAAAGGTTTGGGAGATCAATAAGCAAAAGAGATCCTTGCACAGCCTATTGCGCCTTTGCACTTTCACACGACGAAGAGGGAATGTCTTCGACACGTCAACACTACGTACAGAAAAACCCTCTTCACGCATACAAATACTGTCACCTCCTCGGTGATGAAGAGGGGGTTAACATTTCACGCGAAATCATGTATGGGGAAATTGAACGAACATTCTGCGAAAACGCAATGAATTCCCCTTCAGAAGAATTAAAGGTATTTGAGTCTGTCGCGATTGCCCATGAGGACTATCTCGCACTGCGCTTTTTACTCCAACGCGATCTCCTTACGCGAGTTGACAAAGCATACCCTGTTTTTTACCAAAAAGGAACCCCTGAAGAGAAGAGAAGCATACGCCAAAAAATCATGCACACCTATGACTTCCCCTTTGCATACACCCTTTTCGAAGAGGGTTGTGATGAACAAGGAAAAGAAGAAGTGCTAGACTATATTTCACAAAAAACAGGAGCTCAAAAAGACAAACTAAGAGAACTGATATGTTCTCAAAAGGAATGTACTGGAGGATGATAAAAAATGAATTTGCCCGCATATAAAATAGAACAAAACGATGAGACCAACTATACGGACATAAGAGGCATCAAGAAATTATATGCCGCCCTCATCGCAGGCGCACTAAATGATCTGAAGAGTTATGATCCTCTTCTTTCTGATAATGCACGCAGATGGGTCAACAACAACCCACCCGAGGGACTGGAGTACGTTCTCACCTTCTCAGATGCGTGCGCTGCGCTTGGATATGACCCTACAAGTCTACGAAAAAAAATAGGTGAATAAGTTCCGTATACAAGAAAGATGAATTAATATAAAAAAACAAAGATTTATATTTTTGAATCTTTCAGCGTACTGAGTGCAACGAAAAATCATACCCCAAGGAAAAGGAGGGGCAACTATTTCTCTGCCCATTGACTGGGTGAGAAAACATAATCTCAAGGCAGGGGATAGTGTTTACCTCGAGGAAGAGCGAGATGCCCTTTTCATAACCTCCACGTTTAGAAAGAAAGAAAAAAGCAAAGAGATACTCTTCACACACACCCCCTCTCTTCAGAAGATAAGAACAATTGTTGCCTCGCTTTACAAAGCGGGATACACGCAAATAACACTCACGTTTCCTGAAGAAGCTCCTCATGCCGATCTTGCTACTCTTATCTCGACATTTACCGGCCTTGAGATCATCTCTCAAACACCGCGCCAAGTTGTCATACACTCATTTCTTA
This sequence comes from Candidatus Woesearchaeota archaeon, assembly GCA_003695435.1. Classification (NCBI taxonomy): domain Archaea; kingdom Nanobdellati; phylum Candidatus Woesearchaeota; species Candidatus Woesearchaeota archaeon. Next base: position 1,485 of record RFJL01000051.1, on the reverse strand, counting down.
CACAAGACCCTCAAGAAACAGAACAACTCATCACAAAACTATTTCACACGGTCCACTATCTCTTTTCCCATCTTTCGACAATTGACACAGAAGAAGGAAATGCCTATAAAATCAACACACGAAAAGTACGCGACCACTGCCTGCGCCTGATCCATACAACAAAGCACGGAGGGGATGTTACGTATGATTACTATGACATTGTTACCACCTTAGAAAAAATCACAACAGAACTTGCAAGAGTCATCCAACACAAGACTTGTTCACTTGTTTCAACACTTTTCCCCCATTTCGATAACCTGTATACAGCCTACCTCAAAAAAGATAGTGAGAAAAGCATGGAAGTCTATGATACTCTCCAGCGTATTCGCGAGAAAGATAATAAAAGAATGCAACGAAAAACATACGCAAAAAAATATCCTGTAGAAGTGGGATTTTACTATATCCTTGAGGAAAGACTCCTTCAGCTCGCCTCACGCGTGATAAGCACCACTCTTCAGAAAACCTAGAAGAGTATCTAATTCTTCTTCCATTTTGTTTCTCTCAGAACTCTGTGGCATTTCTTGCATACGCTGTGCAATACCTGCAACTTCGCGGGTGGCACTGTACACAGCCCCCCATCTCGTGCTAGCATGCAACTCGGCGAGGTAATCTTCCATCGTTGAAAGAGAGGGATAATGATCGCTTACGTTATCTGCACCAAGATACGTGTGTGCATAATCTTTAAGAAAACAATCCCACTCATCTCGGGAAATGTTTTCCTGTAGTAAAACCAGTGAGAGGTCAATGCCAACATGCCCAATACAGATATTTTCTAGATCAACAAGATACTTACCTACTCTGTTGTCTTTTTTTACGTCATGATGGATGCATTTCTGAAGAGGACTATGAGCAAGATAGTTAAGCGCATACGAAAAAAGTTCTTTATCAAACCACTCCAAACCAAGCCGACCACATTTTTCTGCGTATTTGTCAACAAGAAGATTTAAGTTTTCGAAGAGGTTTGGAAGAATAAAACCAGGATCTTCTTCATACAAAATGTCCTCTGCTCTACGGTGGAACGTTGCCAGGGTGCGCATCCAGTAATGAACATCCTTCACTTCGTTCTGTCCAACGTCGTGCTGAGAAGTAAGAAAGTGATAACCTACGCGAAGAGGACAACTCATTTGCGTTCTTGGTACAAAGTCAAAATGACGCGAAAGAACATACGTCGCCCATTGTTCACGAAATGCCTTTTGAGAATTGCGTGAAAGCTTAATGTGGTAAAAACCATTGTCTTTTCCTTCTCCACAATAGGTAATATTTGCACTCACGCGTTTCCTTGCTTCAATGTTCTTGAGCAACACCCAGAAATCAAGACCAGCATCAATGATATCGTCAGAAAGTCCTGCTTCTTTGAGCGCCTTGCGAAGCTTTTCGCTAAGGGTGGTTTCCTCTTCGCGAATTGCCTTTAACTCCCATTCACGAACGATTGTCGTAGAGGGAGGA
>RFJL01000050.1 GCA_003695435.1 Candidatus Woesearchaeota archaeon | reverse complement strand
GGATTTGCAGGTGCAACAGGGGGGACGAAGATATCTCGCAATGCTTCTTCGCTGATGAGCACGTTTCCTTTAAACGCAATTGGTTTTTGAGCTGAAGCTGCATCTCTTGCACGGGCACAAGAGTGTTTGACAAACTCTTCAACTCTGAAATCTTCAAAACGCGTGCTTGAAAATTGAGGCGTGAAATCACGCTCAACTCCTCTATGCATGCCAACAACAGCAAGATCACAAAAAACCCTGGTTTTATCTTGGGTGAGGTCAATGCCTGTTGAGGAAATAATTCTTGATGTAGAAAGTGAGAGTGAGAGTTCAGCACTTGCTAGACGCACCTTTTTTTCTTTTTTAATTGTTTTTCTTAGTTGTTTTTCAAGGAGGTCAAGATTATTTTTTTGATCGCCTACGCTAAATACGCGTAGTAGGTAGGGATCTGCAGTTTTTACCTTTTTTACAGGTTTCTTCTCAGGAAGTTTATACTCTGGTGAAAGACTGTGCTTTGCTGCAACTACTGCGTCAGAAATCTTTTGAGGAATTTCATTAACGTCAGTAATGGAGACGCATCCTTCCCCTATTTTTGAGCCAGCTTTTACATAGACAGTAAGCGTATATTGAGCAGTATCTGCGTGAAGGTCCGTTTCTTTTTGGTCGCGTATGAGGTAGCGCTGGATTTTTTGTGTTTTCTTCTCATTAATACGCCAGCCATGTAGTTTTCGAGTACGCAGTTCTTTTTTGAGCTCTTCAATCATCCTAACTCTACCTCTTCAATGAGCATGTGGGGACCTCCTTCTGAGACGCGCACCCACTCTTTGTGTTGCTTACCACATCTGCCCGTGCCATTCACTTCAAGATCGTTTGCAATCATTTTGATATTATTGAGGATGGTGGGAAGATAACCGGTCATGGTGATGTTGGTAAAAAGCTCTCCTGTGAGTTTACCGTTTTGTATGCGCTCTGCGAGAATGCCTTGAATCTGAATACCCCATCCTTTAGGATCTTCCATCCCTCCTCCCGCACTGTGTAAATAGAGCCCATCTTTTACTGACTTGATGAGTTTTTTGGGATCGTCTTTTCCTGGTTCGAAATAGGTGTTGCTCATGCGCGCATAAATTTTGTGATCAAACCGCTCACATCTACCATTAGCAGTTTTTGGTGTGCGAAGATAGTGTGCTGAATAGATATCTGAAATGGGTGTATGTACCACTCCTTTTTTCATCAAATAGGTTTTGCTTGCAAGTTCTCCTTCGTCATCAAAGAAATAAGAACCGTGACATCCTTGAAGAGAGGGATTTTCAACTATGTTTACTTGTGTTCCTGCAATTTTTTGTCCTAAGTAGTCCTTTGCAAGGCACATGCCCTTAAGCATGGTGTCAGCTTCCATGCCGTGGCCGAAAGATTCGTGCGCCAGAAGTCCTGAGAGGTGTGGTGAGAGCACGCACGTATATTTTCCCGGAGTGAGTTTTTTTGCTTTTTTGAGTTGTTTGCTTTTTTTGATGATTTCTCTGATTGTTGATTGTGCAAGATCAAGGTGTTCAATTCCGTGTGAGAAAAAAGATTGGTAGTGCTGTTCAAGACCTTGCTCTGTTTGCACGTAGGTAAGGGTGATAAGTGTTTCATTTGTGAGTTCTTGTGAGAGTGCTCTGTGCTCTGAGACGAAGATTTTCTCCTCCCACTCTTCAATAAGTGCCACTCGTGCATGAGCAATGTCATCATCTTTTACTAATTTTGTGTGAATGGAGCTGAGTTTCTTAATTTTTGTAGAAAGAGGCATGACGCGAGGATCTTTTTTTGGTTTTGTTGCAAATCTTTTATTGAGTTTCTTTACATCTCTTGGTATTGTTTTTCCTCGCCTCTTTATTGAAGACATTAGTGTGTGAACTTGTTCTTCAAGATATTCTTTGTCAAGAAAAGATGTGCAGAACTCATTGAAGGCTTTACCATCCCAAATTCTTATTTTCACTCCTTTGTCGTCGCTATCATCCACCGTTACTTCTTTTGTATCTTTGATAATTCTTTTTTCCCTTACGTGAGAGTAGAGAATGTCAGCGTAGGGGAATGTTGTCTGGATTGTTCCAATAAGTTTTTTTGCAAATGAAATCCACGACTTTCGCTCAATATCTTCCATGGGTATACCTACGTTTTAAGGTGTTTTTAAACCTTCTCTCGTCACACATAGGTAGATAAGCTTATAAATTAACTTGAACGAATTTCTCTTATGATCATCACTTTTAAGCAACGAGAATTAGAGTATCGGCCAATAAGGTCCAATCACATGCGCAGAATGCAGCAAATCCAAAACAGTATTGTCGCGACGCTAGGACAGCTAGGTATTCGCGCAGATGATATTGACTTTGTGCAAGGCTTTGCTCTTAAAAAAGTTCCTGCGCAGATGAATTGGTATGCTGACGGGTATTTTTGCCACATCTCGTGTAACAAAGGGAATTCACTTGTTGATAATTTTGCTCTCATTCTTGAGCTGCTCAAACAGGAAGTTGCAGATGTGCTTGCAGGAGCATTGCAAGAAGATGAGTTCTATGCAAAGTATGAAGAAGACGAGGATATTTATGAGCAACAACGTGCTGCGCGTAACTATTTCGGACTTGAATCAGACCATTTTGACTTTGATGAGGTGGTAAGACGCTACAAGGAAAAATCAAAGCAGCTCCACCCCGATATGCCTCAAGGAGATGTTGATAAGTTCAAGGAGCTTAACAAATATCACAAGATCTTGAAAAAAGAGTTAGAGTGAACGATCATAAAGATGGTTAACTCACAGTTCCTAAAAGAGTAAGACTTCTTAATAGAGTTGCTATCTGCCTTTTTGATGTTTGAATAAAACGTTGTGCAAAGAAGTTAGTGCAACAAGGAATTCGGGAACTTGTTTGAACAGTTGTTCTCGTAGTTGTTTTTATGTATGCACTCTACAAGCGTTATGCAAATTTAAGCGTTGTTGCAAAAGATCCAAGAACCACAAACAAGAAGAGTACGAGCAAGAGGAGTACTGCATAAATGATTCCCATGACATATCCCCATATGAGAACTCTTCTGTGAAACGCCTTATTGAAGAATGGTCCACCTTTGTCAACAATTGCGTAGAGCAAAAGCATAATAACCCAGAAAAGCAAACTGGTAATACCTGTAATCCAGCCAAAAATATAGAATATCCACTCTTTAGTACCTTGAATAGGCAGGGTTGTGCTTCTTACCATACTTGTGAAAAAAGAGGTCTTGTTATTTAAAGATATGTTCTACCATGATTCAAAGGTTGAGTAATTACATTCTTTTTCTGTCATAACCCACATACTAAAAGATGCTTAGAAGATGGTTACTGTTAAAGATCTCTTGAGGAAGTTTGAAATGAAAACACACTTGAAAACAATACTCTTTTAACACCGATTTTCTTTCATTGCTTTATGATTACACCCATGCGCCGCCCATTTATAAAGGAAGAGATTGTGCGAGTGCTCACACCCACGTTTAAAAACTGGTTTTTGGGCAAATTTAAGGATTTCACACAACCTCAGCGTTTTTCTATCATTCCCATTCATCAGCGAGAAAACATTCTCGTAAGCTCTCCTACAGGAACGGGAAAAACGCTCTCTGCCTTTGGAGCAATTCTTAACGAGCTTGTTGATCTTAATGAGAAAGACTTGCTGGAAGAGAGGATTTATGCAGTTTATGTCAATCCTCTTAAATCCCTCTCAAGAGATATTGAAGTAAATCTCAACACACCCCTACAAGAGCTTCAAAAATTCTGTGCAAAGAAATTAAGAATTCGCGTCGGCACAAGAACAGGCGACACTACACCCAAAGAAAAAGCACAGCTATTGAAAGCACCACCTCACATTCTCATCACTACCCCGGAATCACTTGCAATTATGCTGCAATCCCCTAAGATGCGCGAGCATTTTCGTCAAGTGGAGTGGTTCATTTGTGATGAGATTCACGCACTTGCAGAAAATAAACGCGGCGTGCATTTATCTCTTACGATGGAGTTTTTACAACGTTTAAGTCCTGGTATGTGTCGGGTGGGACTCTCCGCAACAGTTGCTCCTCTTGAGGAGGTTGCTCGTTTTTTAGTGGGTACTAAGCGTTCGTGTAAAATTGTTGATGTGGCTTCCATTAAACAGCTTGATTTGAAAGTGATCTCACCAGTTCCTAATCTTATTGATACTACCTTTGAAGAATTGCAACGAGAAACATACAATCTTATTGACAAACTCATTCAGGAGCATAAGACCACCCTTATCTTTACCAATACTAGGGCTGCAACGGAAAGGGTTGTGCACCACCTAAGAACAAAATTTCCTGATAAGTACACCGATCTTACTCAACTAGATGTGACGCCAACTCACACATCCGAACAAAGCGCACATCCAACTAACCCTCCAACTAACCCTCCAACCAACACTTTTGAAACAAGAGATAATTATGAAACTGAAGAGAGGAGCGTAGCCACGCTTGAACACGAACAGGTAACTAGTGCTACTGCCGTAGGGGCGCATCACGGATCGCTCTCAAGAGAGCAACGCTACGCAGTTGAACAGGGACTACGAGAAGGAAAACTCAAGGCAGTTGTTTGTTCAACATCGCTTGAACTGGGCATTGATATTGGCTACATAGATCTCGTCATTCTGCTAGGATCTCCAAAATCGGTAGCGCGCGCTTTGCAACGCGTTGGCCGTGCAGGACACTCCTTACATGAAGTTACTAAGGGAAGAATCATTGTTCAAGACAGAGACGATCTTGTTGAATGTGCAGTTCTTCTCAAGCAAGCCCTTGAAAAGAAAATTGATCGTATTCACATCCCTAAGAACTGTCTTGATGTTCTAGCGCAGCAAATTTATGGTGCTGTGCTTTCTGAGAAGATAAGTTATGGTGAGCTCTATGAACTCATCACTTCTTCGTATTGCTATCAAGACCTCTCTTCTGATGATTATGTAAGCGTTCTTGAATACCTAGCAGGAGATCACGTTTCTCTTGAAGAGCGTCATATTTATGCAAAGATTTGGTGGGACAAAGAGACAGGTATGATTGGTCGTAAAGGAAAGCTTGCACGCGTATTGTACATGACCAACATTGGAACTATTCCTGATCAGACAGGTGTGATTGTAAAAATTGGTGATCAAGCAATTGGCTCTATTGACGAAGCATTTCTTGAACGACTCAAACCCGGCGATATTTTTGTCCTTGGCGGATCAACATATCAGTTTCGTTTTGCACGCGGAATGACTGCACAAGTGTTGCCGGTTTCTGGTAAACGTCCGACAGTTCCTTCTTGGTTTTCAGAGATGCTTCCCCTCTCCTTTGATCTTGCTCGCCAGATTCAAGATCTGCGTTACAAATTAAGTGAGAAGATTGAAAAAGAATCTAAAGAAGATGTCTTGCAGTGGCTTTACGACTACCTTTATGTTGATGAAAATGCAGCTCTTGCGATTTATCAGTATCATCAAGAAATGCTTCATTACGTTGGTCTTCCTCATAAGAAGCGATTAATTATTGAAATGTATCATGATGAGAGTAAATATTATGCTATTTTTCACAGCCTTAATGGTAGACGAGTAAATGACGTTCTTTCTCGGGCTCTTGCGTTTGCTCTTGGTCGTTTGCAAAAAATTGATGTTGAAGTAGGCATTTGTGATAATGGTTTTTATTTGGCATCTAAGAAAACCCCTCAGGTGCGAAGAGCACTTAGCGCTCTTGATCCTGAGCGTTTACGTGAACTTATGGATCTTGCAATTGAGAGAAGTAATGTGCTTGCACGCAGGTTTAGACATTGTGCTGGACGAGCGCTTATGATTTTACGTACGTATAAAGGGAAACAAAAACGTGTGGGACGACAACAAGTAAGCTCACAAATACTTCTTAACGCAGTTAAACGTATTGATAATGATTTTTGTATTTTGAAGGAAGCTCGCAGAGAAGTGCTTGAGGATTTAATGGATATTGAAAACGCAGCAGTGGTTCTTCAAGAGTGGAAGAAACCATTTATGATTATTGATGAGGTGCATACGAAGATTCCTTCTCCCTTTGCGTTTAATTTAATTTTGCAAGGGTATGCAGATATTTTACGCATGGAAGATAGAGTTGAATTTTTGAAGCGTATGCATGAACAAGTGCTTGCAAAGATTTCTCTTGATGCTGCTCGCAAGGGTAAAACCGTTGAAATTATGCCTCTTCGCAATAAGCCTCGCAGTTATGAGGATATTTGGAGTGAGCAATCACGTAGAGAGGAAGAATCTCTTGTTAATGAGAAAGAGCAGTTACGTCTTGATCTTGCACGTGCTGCGCGTAAAACAGGAATGCCTGCGAATTTTATTTATGAGGCGAACAGGCTAATTGATGGAGACCGGCAGGGATTTAGACGAGAGTTTGTTGCATACCTTGAAGAGTTACTCTCAGGCACCGTTCCTCCCGTGTGGACAGATAGGCTTGTGAAGCTCTTTAGGGAGGCGCTACCCGAAATTAAGTAGTAACATCCAGAGAAATGTTAGTACTTTATAGTGGTACATTCTGCGATATCTTTATAAATAAGTTGTATGTACTTATAAGTATGCCACAAGAACTTTTCGAAATACCCTCCCTTGACTCACTCGTAGGAGAACCATTCTCAGAACAATCAGAACCCTTTGATCTGCGCTTGCTTGAAATTCCCCCCTATACCATACCCCAAAACAGAACAATACGACAAACAACATTTCCTGCACTTCCAAAAGAATATAGTCCGCTCATAAGAACTTTTGTCGAACCTGTCGCGCAAGAAGCTGAGCAAAACGGATTTAATTCAAACATTTTCACCGCCCTTTACGAAGCAGTTCTTAACGCACACCAACACGGAAACCAATTAGATCCTACAAAAACAGTAACTCTTGCTTACGCTATTGAAGAAGACATGTTTTGTGCAAGCATCATCGATCAGGGGGGGCGTATTGACCCTGCGTTCGTCCCTTTTGTTCTTAGACACAAACTAGGCGAACACAAGAAAAAATTCATCGATTTCTACCAATTTTCAAACAAGGAAAAACCAAAAAGCAATAGAGGAACAGGAACTTCTTTTATGCACACTTATGTCAACCAAGTAAACTACTACAAATCAGAAGAGGGAGGACTTGTAGTGGAACTCATCAAATTAAAACCAGAATAATCACACATACCCTTCTTTAAACAACGTTGTTAGCAAGGATAGCAAAAAGAGCAAACCTACCTAAAAAGGATCTACCGTACCGCTGAAAAAAACATTCTTTACCTTCTTTACACCAAACAACCCCTTCCCCAAAATCTTTTTCCGCGGTTCTGTTCCACACACTTTTCACACATCACCACATCAACACACTACTTTTACGTGAAATTACTCTACAAACGCGTAAGTAACGTAACAACATTTATCTACTCGTTCATTAACAGCGTTAAGTTATGAAGCAAGAAAAACTTCTCGCAGCACTACGCATCGCTCTGGGATGGATCTTCCTCTGGGCCTTTCTTGACAAGACCTTTGGAATCTACCCCCCTGCTGCTGAAAACGCATGGATTGCCGGTGGATCACCCACCACAGGGTTCTTAGCAAACGCTCCTTCAGGACCATTTGCAGAACTCTTCCACGCACTTGCAGGATCAGCCCTTGTTGACTGGCTCTTTATGCTTGGCCTTCTTGGAATTGGTCTTGCACTTATTTTCGGCATCGCGATGCGGCTTGCAACCTGGTCAGGTTCAATTTTACTTGGCCTTATGTGGCTTGCAGTACTGCCACCAGAGCACAACCCCCTTATTGATGATCACATCATCTACATCCTCGTCCTCATCTTACTCTATAAGACGAACGCAGGAAACGCATACGGGTTGCAGCAATGGTGGAAGAAAAAAGCACCCTCTTGGTTGCAAT
>RFJL01000049.1 GCA_003695435.1 Candidatus Woesearchaeota archaeon | reverse complement strand
TTTATAAATATATTAAGTTGTATAAAAATAAGTATATGAAAATCTTCAGAAGACGACTCTACAAAAGAGGATCCAGTATGGAAACAACGATTCCAGCCCCGCTCTTGTTTGAGTGCGATCCTGCAAAAAAGTACGATGTTCTCTTTGAATTTGACCGAGAGAAAAAACGTTGGTACATTCGGTTCGAAGAGCGTCCAAAAAAGGGGGAAAAACAATGAAAATAACATTCCATGGCGGTGCAGGAGAAGTTGGAAGATCTTGCATCGAAGTCAAAACACAAGAAGCAACACTTCTACTCGATTGCGGACTCAAACTTACCCCGCAAGGATCAGAATACCCTGTAGGTGTAACTAATTACAATTTTGATGCTTGCATTATCTCTCACGCACATCTTGATCACACAGGAGGCCTACCTCTCTTCAAACACCGCGGTATGAACTGTCCGATATACTGTACAAAAACAACCAAAGAAATTACCAAAATACTACTCGAAGACGCTTTCAAAATCGGAAAGCATCAAGGAGTTGAACTTGTTTACAACGCTGAGGACATTTACGACTCGCTCGATGTGATGAAACTGGTAAAGCCAAGGGAACAAGGAAGAATCTTTGATACACATTTTGAACTCATCCCCGCAGGACACATTCCTGGATCAACATCAATACTCCTTACCACACAGCAAACATCGCTGCTCTATACAGGAGACATTAAACTCAAAGACACACAACTCATGAGAGGAGCAATACCCAAAAAAGCAGATGTCCTCATCTGTGAAGCAACCTATGGAAACAAAGAACAGCCAAACAGAAAACAATCAGAATCAATACTCATAAACGAAATAAAAAACACACTCAAACGAGGGGGGTGTGCTCTCATATCTGCATTTGCCGTCGGACGAATGCAAGAAATTCTGCTCATTCTATCTCAAGAGCACTTCAATGTTCCCATCTACATTGACGGCATGGGCAAAAAAATCAATCGTGTGATAAAAAGAAATCCTCAAAGCATCAAAAACTACTCTGCTTTCAAAAAAGCACTTGCAAGAGCAAGCGAGGTCAGATCTCCAAAAGCAAGAAGATCGCTTTTGCAAAGACCCTGCATTATTATCACCACTTCAGGCATGCTAACAGGCGGGCCAATCATGGACTATCTCAAACATGCGTATGCAAACCCTAAACACACAATCTTTCTTACAGGATACCAGGGAGAAGGAACAAACGGTCGCATGCTCTTAGAAGAAGGAACCATTATGATCGACGGTGTTAAAAAACAACCACTTTGCCGAGTAGTTTCTCTTGAATTCTCTGCGCATGCAGATATGGTTGAACTCAAAGAAATTATCAAACGAGTTTCTCCAAAAATTCTCATTCTCAATCATGGCGATCCTGAGGCAATTAAAGAGCTTGAAAAATGGGCGAAAACACTCGATTTTGAAGTCGTAGCCGCAGAACTCAATAAAACAATAGAGGTGAGAGAATGAAATATCGCTTACGTGATGTAATTGGCTCATTAGACTATTTTGAGCTTAAAAAAATGGAGCAGGACCTTAAAGAAGGAGGACACCATCTCAAAAAATTTCTCAAAGAAGAACTCCAAAAACGAGAAAACAATCACGAGAAAATATGTGCTACGTGTCACGCAGAAATAAACCCTTCAGCAACAAAAACATACACCTTGCTTTTTGGACCAAAAGACTTCCTCAAAAAAGCAAGTTTTTGCGCAACAGACTGTCTCAAACAATTCATCGAGCTCATTGAAGAAAAAAAGAGGTTCTAAAAACATGGATGTAAAAAGATTTATCACTCGGCAACAATACCTGCACAAGATCTACATAGAACAAGTAACATTCTCGCGTATGCGAGATCTCACCTTTAAAGCAAACCGAAAAGAGCACAGACCATATGACATACTCAAAGTGCTCACCCTGATGCAGTGAAGGTTTCAACAATACTTTCAGGGTATCTCATCGTAGCAGTACTACTCCTGGGGTGGCTCTTTGATAATATTCCGTTTGCAGTAGCATTCAGCATTACCTATGTGACACTCTTTCTACTGCAAAAATACCTCACGTATCACGAACACCCCCTTGAATCAGGACTCTTCTACTTTCTAAGTGTATGGTTTCCTGCATTTATTCTCTTCACACTCAAAAAAGACCCCTTTACTATAATAATATTCATCATACCTCTGTTCTCTTTCTTCGTAGCAGCAGTATCGCACGTCTTCAAAAACAAGTCAATAAAACTTTCCTCTCTCTTCTTCGATTTTACTGTTACTCATTACGTTGCTCTTTCGCTCTCCTTACTACTCTTTGCCATACTCTCAACACATATACTCCCACCACAATATACTATGCTCACCTTCATTGCAACGATTATTGCACCCTGCTTGTTCACCTACAAATTTATTTTACGACTTCTCTACAACCTCTCGCTAGAAATCAAGAACACAGCACAAGCAATTTTCCACGCATTACTTTTAGCACTCATTCACACGCTACTCTTCATACTCGTTCTTAGTGTCACCTATGCTCTTGCAGTAACGATAACGATGCAATCAATTGAAGCACCACTACTTACTCTTCAAGAAGATGTGAGCATAAAAGAAAGAACGTTTGACGCAATAGAACAAATAGAGAAAATAACTGGTTCTTTACAAGTACTAGATGAAATTAAACAAGAGGTTGAGGCACAACCGCCTCTAAGAGAACAAAGAGATCTCCAACAACAAATCATACATGTACTCAACGATAAATGGATCTACGATCTGCAAAACATCTACTACGGATCAATGAGGCCAGCTCTTAATCTCAAAGCATTACAATCAACACTTCCAAGACTTGGAAAAACTCAGGTGAGTCGCGAAGAAGTAGAACATTTGTATGCCAAGAAATTGACATCTCCTGTGAATCTAGAATTCATAGGTCTTGACATCGTCCTGAATTCAAATCATCTAGAATCACAACCCCAACAAGCATCCCCTCTAGAAACTGTTCTCTTACACACACTCAACAAGAGCATTCTCCTGCGTGAATTCTCTTTATTAAACACAGATCTACAAGAAGATCTTCGCATAGCCCCAATAATAAGACATCTCTACGAAAATCGTAACGTAGCAGAGTCTTCAGCAAGCAAGGAACTACGCTACGCATTACTCTACGCATATCTCACCGATGGAAGCATACAACAAACCACTTGAACAACTCTTAGAAGAACTTAAAACAAGCAAAGAGGGTCTCACGCAGTCTCAAGCTGATGCTCGACTTAGACAATATGGTCTGAACACCCTCAAAGAACAAAAAACACAAAGCCCACTACTTTTGTTTCTAGGACAATTCTCCTCTCCTGTAGTTTGGATTCTCATAGGTGCAGTTATCATCTCTGCATTTTTGGGTGAAATCATTGATGCAACAGTAATTGCAATCATTCTCATTCTCAACGCAATTCTTGGTTTTTACCAAGAGTTCAAAGCGGAAAAAGCAATTGAGTCTCTTAAACGCCTAGAAGCACCACATGCAAAAGTACTTCGCGATGGAAAAGTACGAGTTATTCCCGCTTCTCACGTTGTTCCAGGAGATATCCTGATTCTTGAAAGTGGAGATAAAGTCGTCGCAGATGCAAGACTCATTGAAGAAACAGAACTCAAAGTACAAGAAGCCGCACTTACTGGGGAATCAGTTCCTGTTGAGAAATCTGCTTGCACGCTTAATGAGAAACTAAGCATAGGAGATAGAGTAAACACAGTGTATGCAGGAACACTTGTTACTAACGGAAGAGCAAAAGCAGTTGTTTATGCAACAGGAATGAACACTCAGATCGGAAACATCGCACAGATGATCTCGCAGGCAGAGCCAAAAACAACACCTCTGCAACGACAACTTGCTCGTCTAGGAACCTGGCTTGGAAACATCACCCTGATGATCTGTCTTGTTGTTTTTATCGCAGAATATCTTCAAGGAACATCAGTTCTTGAAGCATTACTCGTAGCAGTAGCTCTTGGAGTTGCAGCAATACCTGAAGGCCTTCCCGCAGTAGTTACTATTTCCCTCGCACTTGGCGTTAAACGGATGATTGCAAGACATGCGCTTACAAGAAAACTCCCTTCCGTTGAAACCCTTGGTTCAACAACCGTGATTTGCACTGACAAAACAGGCACCCTCACCCATAATGAGATGACCGTAAGAAAAATATGGGCAGAAGGTGAAGTTATCCGAGTTTATGGTTCGGGGTACAATCCAGGAAACGCAAGAATCTCTAACGAAAAAGCACGCAAAGTACTTGAAATTGGAGCTCTTAACAACAACGCAAGTATTGACACACAAAACTGGTCCATCATTGGAGACCCTACTGAGGCTTGCCTTCTCACAAGTGCGATGAAAGGAGGAATGGACCCCCAGAAGATTCAAGAAGAATATGTTCGTATAGATGAAATTCCTTTTAATTCTCAAACAAAACAAATGCGAACACTGCACAAAAAAGGAAACAAAAAAATCTTGCTGATCAAAGGAGCAGTAGATGTTCTTATCAACCAGTGTCATTATGTTCTAATGGAGGGAAGAAAAGTAAGACTTACTCCAAAACTCAAAAAAGAAATTCTCCATCAGAATGATCTTTTCGCTCAAGAAGCACTTCGCGTGCTCGGATTTGCGTACAAAGAAGGTGCAAAATCAGTAAAGGACGACAAGGAGATCGTCTTTGCAGGAATGCAAGCAATGATTGATCCTCCACGAGAAGAGGTAAAAAAATCCATAGAGCAATGCGCACAAGCAGGAATTCGTGTTGTGATGATCACAGGGGATCACAAAATAACTGCAGCAGCAGTTGCAAAAGAATTAGGCATTCAAGGAGATCTCCTTACAGGAGCTGAACTCGACGAACTCTCTGACGAAGAACTCTTTGAAAAAGTATATGACATAGGAGTATATGCAAGGGTAAACCCTGAACACAAATTAAGAATTGTTCAAGCATTCAAACAACATGGGGAAATCGTAGCAATGACCGGAGATGGTGTCAACGATGCGCCCGCGCTTAAAAAAGCAGATATTGGAATAGCAATGGGACTCTCAGGCACAGACGTTGCAAAAGAAGCATCTGAAATGATTCTCACCGATGACAATTTCACATCAATAGTAGCAGCAGTTGAAGAAGGACGAAGTATTTTTGATAACATTCGAAAATTTGTGATTTATCTCCTCTCAAGCAATCTTGCAGAAATTCTCACCATCCTTCTTGCAAGTGTTGCGGGCCTTCCTCTCCCTCTTATTGCAATACACTTATTGTGGATTAATCTGGTAACTGACGGGCTTCCTGCTGTTGCGCTTGCAATGGATCCTCCAGCACCAAACATCATGAAAAAATCTCCAAAAGAATATCAAAAGAGCATTCTTGATAATGAGACCGCACTGAAAATCGCATCCACTGGTTTAATCATGGCGATAGGTGTAATTTTCGTATTCAAATACGCGCTAAAACAATGGGACATTACTACTGCAAGAACCATTGCATTTACTTCTCTTGTTGTACTCGAACTTGTAAGACTGTACATCATACGAAAAGAGTTCAATGAATCACCACTTTCAAACAAGTACCTCCTTTACGCGGTGCTCTTAAGTCTCTTATTGCAAGTAGCGGTGTTGTACTCTCCACTACAAGCATATTTTGAAACAACACCTCTTGCAGGAGTGCATTGGTTAGTAATTATCTTTGCCACTCTTTTCGCATACGCGGGATCAAAGTTTTTCAATACACTAACAAGAAGCTATCAAGGCAATTGAATCCAACTCTCCTCAAGAAGTCTAAATGCAGAATTAAACCTAGTAAAATCAACGTCTTGTAGGGAGATCTTAGCATCTATAAAACGTTTAACTGCTTGTTGAAATGACCACCACGTTGAAGATCGCGCTGTGAGCTGGTCCAACCACCAAATCGTAGCACCTCGCGTTCTTTTTTGCTCCTGAGAGCAAGAAAATGCTGAGTAGTGTCTTCGAAGTTGTTGCTTGTCAGGATAAATTCTCTGCAAAGACGTCGTAGCCGCATCAAGAATATCGTTAGCAAGCGGGCTTTGTTGAGGAGAATATTCATGTAAATAATAAAACAGTACTTGCTCTGCTACGGCGTTGTAAAGATCGTTGCGAAACACAACGTGAGAAGGCTGGGCGAGTCTAAACGCACAGTCTCTTTGAGCATATCTTGCAAGTATTTGATTAAGGTAGTCAATGCTTTCCTCTGATTTATACATAAGTTCTGTGAGGATATCTCCCACACCTGCAACAATTCCTTCTTGTCTGCACATGGTTTCAAGAGCATCTTCAAGGTGTTCAGCAATTGCTTGAAGGGTGTTTTCAGCGTAACCAACTCCTTGTTCAAACTGGTATATTTTTGCGTGTGTCATTTATTCAGGCACCTCGCTCTTGGCAAGCACGTCCCAAAAAGGACCTAAATAGTTGTGCGCTTCCTCTCTATCCCCGTATTCAATTGCCTGTTTTGCAAGTGTTAAATGTTCTTGCGCAAGATCCACATACAAGAGTCTCTCCCCCGTATGCCCAACATACGTAATCCACGAAACAAAACCCTGCGCGTATTTGCTTGGGGTTCGTGCAAGTTCTTCAAGCCAAGCATATCGACATTCCAGAAGATGCGGATCAAAATCATACGCGTAGCGCAAGAACTCGCTGATACGCTCACCTACCTGAGTAACAGGATAAGAAATTGTCTCTTCACATCCTTGGTGTGTGGTGTGCTTTAGGAGTGCATAGTGTGTGGCAATGCCCTGTCCGAGAAAATCAAAAACAAATCTTTTTTCCCCCTCATCAAGACCGCTAAGATCGTCAAACTCATATCCTGCGAGTAAGTCCTGAAGGGTGATTAGTTCTCTTGAGTCTTCTATGCGTAAGTAGCGCTCACAAAAGCGCTCAATAGTTGATTCTGATTCTCTTGGTATTCCTCCCTGCACGAGAAACTCTGCCACCATGGTAAGCAAATAATTATGATGCGCCCCCCTCTTAAGAATATCCTTCTTTGAAGGAAGATGGGACTGAGCCTCGCGCAGCTCTTGAAGTTCAAGCTCAAAGTCGCGTAATCGCTGCAAATCAATCACTTCTGCCATGATACTTGCAATGAAAGAACAGCCTTCTTAAAAATACTGGTGAGAAAAAATACTTTTTTTTAGGATGCTCTTGGTAGTAATCCCAGATCACTCATCCTAACAGCAATTTTATATAGTCCTTCTTTTTAGCATTTCATGCAGTGAAGACCGTGAAGACAGTGAAAACGTTAGGGGTTCTGTTAGCAATCCTTACACAGGCATGTGGCGGAAAACCAACAGAAGTAAAACCCCAAGAAGTTCCTTTTTGGCATTCTGCAAAATATCGAGGAATTGAACAGAATGAGCGAGGTCCTCTTGCAGAAACAGAAGTCGTCTCGTACCGAACGGTGGACTTCTACGTCACCCTTTCTCAAAACTGCACTCTTGAAGAAAACATACGCATTATTTGGTGTAGTCACCTTGAAAAAGGAGATACAGCACCCATCTGGCACTCATATGATCCCTACAAAGGATATGATTGCAAAACGCTGAGCGTACTAGAAAAAAATAGGGCGTATGGACTACAATGGGTGAAACGAGTCGATAACGATCCTTATCAAATACAATTCAGACTCGTAGGAGCTGCATTCAAAGACCGCACAATTACTGTTTATAGCTCTAAGAGTACTGATGGTCCATTTACACTTACGGGTGAGCCTGCAAATGATTTACTTGAAAAAGCAGGTCTTCAAAAGAAAACAGATCGTTGCGATGTGGACGCGAAAACAACACTCAACACAGCACAAGGAACTGTTGAAGCAAGACTTGAGAAAATTATTTACGTGAAACATACGGGAGGAGTAATACCCCAAATTCCTTACATTCACATTCTCGGATACAACCTAGAAACAGGTGAAAGGGTACAAGAACGCATAGATGCAGATTAAATTTTCTGTGCTCTTCCGGAGAAAAACATTTATTAGTCCCAGACGTAACACGTGATACGTATCCATCTCGACAGGAATCAAATCAAATGAACCATATACACCAAGCATCTAAAAAAGTAAGAACTAATCACCAAGAACAACAAAACGCGCAAGAAACCTCCGTTCAAAAGAGAGGATTGCAACAGGAGCAAAGAACCTCTCAACAAGTAAAAGAATACATCGAACTCAACGCATTTCTCAAAAGCAAAGGTCTTGCTACAACGGGAGGTCAAGCAAAACTGCTCATAAGATCAGGAGCCGTTAAAGTAAATGGCGTAGTGGAAACAAGAAACAAGAAGAAGTTAAGAGACGGCGACGTAGTTGAAGTTGAAGGGAACGTATTCAAAGTAAGTCTTTCTTAACCTTATCTTAGCCGCGTACTAATCCGTAAAGACCAATAACTCCTAGCATGATTGGAAATAACAAAATCCCAATAATCTTTGAATCTGCGGATAGGTATGTGAGAATTGCTCCAGTAAACATAATGAGTGAAAGAAGAGAGAGTAGCAATGCAAGAGCACTGAGTATTTTTACAAAAATGCCATATCCTTTCGTTCTGAACATCTTCCATTGATCTTTCTTGAAAATGAATCTACCGATGATCCATGAGATGATAAAACTTGCAATTGCATAAAATGGTGCTTGCTTGCTTGCCTGAAAAATAATCGCAGTAAGAATTGCCATGCCAAAGGAGAAAAGAGTGCGTTTTGGTGCTATGCGAAGACCTATGAGTGCTACTGAAATAATACTTGCAATAAAAATAAAGATGATTGCAAGAATAAGTCCAAAAGCAACACCTATTGCTTGTCTTGCTTCTTCACTACACCCCGTAAGAAGAAAAAGTGAGAAGAGTAAGATGAGATACTGTTTGTAACTGTTGTTCATATAACCACGAGGAGTGGTTTTCTTACTTATAAGAATTATGAAAAAACAATACGCTACGCTTTACACTACGTTGAGTAACTTGATTGTGAAAAAAATAAGAAGCAAAAATAAGAAGCAAAATAGGAAGAAAAAATAATTTAAGAGGATGCATCCTCTAAGTTTTTTGCAACTTGTTCCCAATTAATGACGTTGAAAAATGCCTCTACGTATTCTGCACGTCTGTTTTGTCGTAAAAGATAGTAGGCATGCTCCCATACGTCAATGCCAAGGATTGGTGTTTTTCCTTGTGAGAGCGGACTGTCTTGGTTCGGCGTGCTTAGGATTTCAAGATTGCCATTACTTACAACAAGCCATGCCCAGCCAGATCCAAACCGTCCAAGTGCAGCCTCACTGAACTGTTTTTTGAATTCTTCAAAGGAACCAAAGGCGTTCTCAATAGCTTCCCTAAGCGCACCTTCAGGCTCGCCACCTCCATTAGGACTCATAACTTTCCAGAAGAAAGAATGATTTGCATGCCCTCCTCCATTGTTGCGCACCG
>RFJL01000048.1 GCA_003695435.1 Candidatus Woesearchaeota archaeon | reverse complement strand
TGATAAGGGCACTGCAAATGCTTTCTCGTTAAGTGCGGGATTTGACGTTCTCATAAGATAATCATAGGTAAAGGGATTTAAAAAATGGTATGTTTTTATGATGTGTTTTTTTGAGACGGCACCAAAGGCATTCATTCCAACTTTATCAGAAACAAAAATGCGAACGTTGCAGGCGGTAATGGAGCGCGGACCACCCCCAAACCTGATCACGTCCTAAAGACTATTCTGTTACCGTTTCTTTTAATTAATCATTCTCAACTCTTGGTGCGAGAATGAAACTCATAGAAAGTTTGTCAAGCGAAGAATAATCAAGTCTTAGTGGATAATCCTTGTTGAATTGAATTTGTACTTTGTCTGTGAGTTTAGATGCGGTGATCATCTTTTTGAGGTATTCAATGGAGTACTTTGCACGGACTTCTTCACTATCTGTTGTGATTTTAGTCTGATCATCCGCGGGGATTTCAACATCTGCTCTGTTGAGATCTTCTTCTGCTTGGAGAATGAATGCTTGAGGAGTTGCAATAAAGGATACTGATTCTGCTACGATATCTGCGTCTTGTATCGCGTCATTGAGCAATGAGCAGTCAGTTACAATGGTAGTGGGAAAACTCAGATCTGGGATGCGTTGTGCTGATCCCTCTTTATCAAGGATAGGTAAGTAGAATGTTCTTTTCGTATTGGATTTGAGTGTAAGTTTGAGCTTTTGATCCTCTACCTCCATAGTGAGCACATCCGTTGCTTTTGCTCGTTTAAGGACTTGCTTGAATGCGGGAAGATTGATGGAAAGATCAAGCTCTCCTTCAACCTTGTACTCTGTAAATGCAGATCCTAGGAGTTTGAAGATGACCATTGCAACATTTGCAGGATCCATTGCAACAAGTTCAACTGCTGTTGGAGTTACCTTAAAACTTGCTTCGTTTACCAAATCAGAAATGATAGAAACAGAATCGGTGAGGTATTTTGTTTCAGCAAGTGTTAGTTTCATAGGACTTCTACCCTCTCAACGTGTTTAAATACTTTTCTACGCAAACAACGTAGCTTTTGCGAATTACGAAGAAAAGAAGCGAAATACACTACTTCTGGAGTTATCCAAACATTTTCAAATAGTCTGAGTCACGCGCTTCTTCTCGCCTGACCTTTTCAACCGCACTTTCAAAATCCTTTTTAGTAACTCGCGTCCTGTTAGCGCGAATTGCAAAATAACCTGCCTCAGTACAAACAGCTTTAATCTCTGCTCCTGAAAATCCTTCTAAACGTTTTGCAAAGGAGTCGATGTTAAAACGCTTGTCAATTTTCATTTTCTTCGTGTGGATTTTGAAAATTTGTTTGATTCCTTCAATGTCTGGCTCTCCTACGTAGATGAGTCTGTCAAGTCTTCCTGGGCGCATTACCGCAGGGTCAAGAATATCTTTTCTATTCGTACACCCAATAATTTTAACATTCCCCAGGTTTTTGAAACCGTCAACTTCTGCTAAGAATTGCATAAACGTTCTTTGTACCTCTCGTTCCCCAGATGTTCCTATTTCAATTCGCTTTGCTGCAAGAGCATCAATCTCGTCAATGAAAATGATTGCAGGTGCGTTTTCGCGTGCAAGTTGGAAGATGTCCTTGATAAGTTTTGCTCCTTCTCCAATGAATTTTTGAACAAGTTCTGACCCCACAACTTCAATAAATGTTGAGTTTGTTGCAGCCGCAACTGCTTTTGCAAGAGTTGTTTTTCCCGTTCCAGGAGGACCATGAAGGAGTACTCCTTTGGGTGGTTGGATTCCTACTTTTTCAAAGAGTTCGGGTTTCGTAAGAGGTAGTTCAACAACCTCTCTGATTTCATTGATTTCCTCATCAAGTCCTCCGATGTCTTTCCAGGAAATAGTGGGTTTTTCAATAATAACAAATTTATCAACGCTAAAAGTCTTTGTCTGTTGGATTTTTCTAATGATGGTGAGGTTTTTTTGTTCAACAAGAACGGTATCTCCTGCACTGATATCGTCTGCTTCAGGGCCCACCATAACAAAGAACTCATTTCCATTGTTAAGTTTGAGCAAGGCGTGTTCTCCCATGACCTCTTTTACTTCTGCAACGAGTAAGGGAGGTTGTTGGAATTTTGAAATCTCTCTTTTTAGATGCGCAACGGTTTCTTTGAGGATGCGGTTTTCATCCTCTAATTGTTGGATGTCCGATGCGTAACCGTTGATGATGTTGTTGAGAATGTCTTTATCTTCCGCAGGCATTGGTGCAGTAAAGAGAAGTTTGTTTATAAATATTGTTGTGTGACTCTTGAAGAACTACTTGATGATAAGCAATTGCCTTCCAAGAGATGAGAGGCGTTGAGGACCATCTTTACGCATGACATAATCATCTTCAATACGGATGCCATACTTTCCCTCCTCATAAATACCTGGCTCTATGGTAAACACCTCTCCTTCAAGAACCTCATCTTTGCGAGATTCGTGAAGATGAACTCCTTCATGAACATCAAGGCCTAAACCATGTCCAAGGCTGTGAATAAATAATTTTTTGAGCTCTCCAAGAACTTCTCTTGCCCGAGCATCTGCTTTTGCCGCGTTTTTTGAAGATTGTAGCTGTTTTACCGCCTCTTCATGAGCTTGAAGAACTTTAAAGTAGCGCTCCACCTCTTTTTTTGATGGCTCTCCTAGGTAAATTGTTCGCGTGATATCTGCGCAATAGCCTTGATACTTTACACCAAAATCAATCACACAAAACCCTTTTGCAAGCTTCGTTTTTTTAGGCTCATAGTGTGCTTGGGATGCGTTTTTTCCTGATGCAACGATGGGGTTATAGGCAAGTGCGCAATCACGTTTAATTGCTTCTACGTGCATGAATCGTGCGACGTCTTGCTCAGTCTTGAAATTTTTGAAATGAAAGAAGGTTTTTATGAAGATATCTTCTGTTATTGCAATTGCTTTCTTAATTTTTGCAATCTCTTGAGGCGTTTTGGATCTTCTTTTTTGCGCCAACTCTTTTGAGACATCAACAAGCGTTGCTCCTGCGAATAATTTCTTTTGTAAGAGCGTGGTATTTGCAAAATCTATTCCAATGCGTTTTCCCTTAAATTTCTCAAATTCATTTTTGAATAATTTCACGCGAAGCGGTGAATTCTTTTTTGCTTTTTCAAGTTCTAACTCCCACGTGTAGAGCACAGCAGATGATTTCTTTATGACCACCGCGCCAACCACGCCAACTCCTGCATGATAGAGGTAATTCGCATCTGGTTTCTCCCTTGTGTTGTGTAGAACAATCGCATCAAGTTTTTTTGCTCTGAGCACCTCTTTCATAGAATAAACACAAGCAATATATAGTATATAAAAGTAGTGAGTGGTATGGTTCGCATCACCACTCTTCCTAACGGCCTTGCACTCATTCTTGAAAAGAAAAAGAGTAACAGTGTGACCATTCAAGTAAGCGTGCATATGGGATCGAACTTTGAGCGTTCGGATCAAGCAGGAATATCCCACTTCGTAGAACACCTTATCTTTGAAGGAACCACTACGCGAAGCGCAAAAGAAATAGCTACAAGTATTGAGAATACGGGTGGTGAATTTAATGCATTTACCACCAATGAATACACTGCGTTTCATATCCGCGTACCAACACAACATAAAAAACTTGCAATAGAAATACTTCTCGACATCGTCGAGAACAGCGTATTTGAAAGCAAACGTGTTGAGAAGGAACGTAAAGTCATTTTAGAGGAGCTTAAACTTATGCGTGATGAACCAACTACAGAGCAGTGGAGGTTTTTTCTTGAACAACTCTTCAAAGATCATCCTGCTGCTCGCCCCATCATAGGCTATGAAAAAACAGTAAAATCAATTACTCGAAGACAGCTAATTAACTTTTACCGCAAGTACTATGTTCCCAAAAACATGGTCATTAGTGCTGTGGGAGATGTAAGTGCAAGAGATTTTGCAGGATTCAAAAGACTCAAAGGCGAAGAGATTAAACACCATTTACCCCCAATTCCTGTGAACAAAGCGCGCTGTGCAAATAAGAAACGACTCGTACAACAAACATATTATGTTCGGGGCTGGCCAGTGTGTGGTTTTGATAACCCAGATCGCTACGCTCTTGACGTGCTCTGTGCAGTCCTTAACAAAGGCCTTTCAGGAAGACTCATTGAAACCCTAAGAAATGAGCGCGGTCTTGCCTATACTGTTGGAGCAACGTACGAGCCAAAATCTTGTTATGGGGTCTTTGCGCTTTACATCACGTGTACCAAGAAAAACCTTAAACAAGTAAAAGAACTTATGAGCAAAGAGATTGAACAACTTGAGAACATTCCTCTTTGCGAGCTTGAAGAAGCAAAGAGCTATCTTATCGGTAAGAACGAACTTGAAATGGAAGACCCTCTTGAGCGTTGCGATTCTCTTGCGGAGAGTTACTTCATGAAAGCACCCGCACTTGATGCACACTATGCAAAGAAGATAAACAAGGTGAGCTTAGCAGATCTTGAACGCGTGCGTAAAAAATACCTGATGCAAGGCGCTACAGAAGTGAGTATCAACGGATAAGCACTCTAAGAAGTATCAACGTGTAATCGTGAGTTGATCCATTGCTTCTTTGAGCGCCTTATTCTTTTGCGAAGAGAATCTTCTTCTCGCGGGTTCAAGCAAGGTTATGAGTGCTTGAGCAACACCTGTTTTAAGATCAAGAGGATGTAGATCTCCACGCTCAAAGGATTTCTCAATCTCATCGTAGGTTTTGAACGTAACAGGTCCTCCGAATTTCTCAGGGCGATCAATAGTAAGTTCAAACTCAGGGTTTCTGAAGAGCAAATGTTTTGCCCAGTCAAGAACGGGATTAAACTTCACAGAATCCGCAGGGCAAAATGCGTTTTTGATTTTTTTCATTATTTCTTCAGGAGTATCATGAATGTATACCGCAGATCCTTCTACTGATTTGCTCATTTTCATCTCCGATCGTAATTCTTTGAGTTCATCCTCATTTTTAATCGGCCATTTGGGAGGTTTGTTCAAACCAAGAATGAGGTGGTGGTGGAGTGCTATGGGTTTGTATTTCTTGTCGTTTTTATCTTTGAGTGGTTTGATGGTTATTTTTTGTGCAACTTCTCTTGCAACAACTTGTGCTTTTCTCTGGTCAAGCCCTGCATGAGCAATGTTTGCTTGAAGCTCAAAAACATCTGCTACTTGCATAGGTGCATATAGTAGCCCCGCAAGAGGTACGTTTTCTCCTTCTTTTCTTCCCATGATGGTGATTGCGCGAAGAGCTCTGTTAAGAGTCATGTTCTTTGCAATTTCAATTGTTTGCAACCAGTACTCATCATTGTTGTGATAGAGTTCATCACCTTCCACAAAGGTAACGTTTTCAGGATCACCACCCATTACTTCGATGCCTGCTTTAATTCCTTCTTTGAAATACTCTGCAGCGTTGCGAATGGTGTTAAGATCTCCTCCGAGTTTATTGTTAATCCATGCATGCCATGTTGCAAGGTACACCGTACAAGAAACCCCCGCTTTTTGTAAGTCTGCAATCTTAGCACCAGACATCAAGCCCGTTCCCAAGTGTACTTTTCCGGAAACTTCAAATCCTATGTAGTGTTTTAGAGGAACTCCTTGCTTGATGAGCTCTTTGAGTTCTTCAACGCCGAGCACTTCTTCTGTTTCTCGTGTTATGAGTTTGATGCGTTCTTCGGGGGTGAGGTTGTAAGATTTCATGGTGTTTCTTAGTGATGTGTTGTTTATAACTGTTTGTACAGGTCAAGAATGAGTTGTTGTGTTTCCTCCCAGCCAAGACAGGCATCAGTAATGGAAATACCTCCCAGATCGAGATCTTTTGTTGTTGTAATATCTTGTTTTCCCTCTTTGAGAAAACTCTCCACCATAAAGCCTTTTATTTCTTTTATTCCGTATTCTCTTATGCGCATGATGCTTCCTGGTTGTGTTCTGGGATCTTTTTTGCCATCTCTTAATGAATTGTCATGAGAAACATCTACAATGATCGCAGGATTTTTTGTTTTTTCACGAAGTAGTTTTAGTGCAAGTTCAAGTTCTTCTTTTGATGTGTTACTCTTTCCCGAACCCCCCCTAAGAACAAGGTGTGCGTAGGGGTTTCCTTTGGATGAGATTTGCTTATCTCGATAGAAGAAAACGTGAGGATGTTGTGCTGCAATAACGTTGTTCACCCCTATTTCTATGGAACCGCTGGTAGGGTTTTTCAATCCGACAGGAAGTGAGATCATGCTTGCATAGCATCGGTGTTGCATGCTCTCTGCGGATCTTGCGCCAATTGCAACATAGGAGAGAAGATCCAGCGTGTAATCTGTGAGTTCTGGGAACACCGCTTCATCAGCAAGTGGCAAGTCAAATTCTAAAAGGTCTAAAAAGAGTTTTCTCACGTGAGCAATTCCCTCGTCAAGATCCTCCTCTCCTTGAGGGTTTTTTTGAAATACTGGTCCTTTCCACCCGATGGTTGTTCTTGGTTTTTGAGTGTAGGTGCGAAGTACAATCTTTATCTTATCCCCTACTTCTTGCGAAATGCTACTAAGTCTTCTTGCGTAGGACATCACCGCCCCATCAGGCCATGCAGAACAAGGACCTATGATGAGAAGAACTCTCTTATCCTTTCCTGCAATAATGTTCTTTATTTCTTGACGGTGTTCTTTGATGCGCTGAGCTCTCTCTGCTGAGAGCGGATGTGCTCTTATGACTTCTTGAGGTGTTGCCAGCGTTTTCTCAATCGTAAAACTCATAATACCTCCAACTCTGCACCACCTATATAAAACTTCATACGGCGTGTTAATTGCGTTGTCATCGCAAGAGACTACGAAACATTTAAATACCTCATTTGTGTTGGTTTCACAATGGACGACGATAGGATATTTGCACGATCACTCATCGGGAAAACAGTTGTTTCTAAAACAGGTAAGCGTTTTGGTGAAGTGGGGGACATTGTTTTTGAAACAAAATCAGGAGAACTTATCCACATCATCCTTACTAACCCTACATCCTATTCAGCACACCTTGAATTAGAAAAAGACAAATCGGGAAACATCCTTATTCCTTATTCAAGCGTTATCGCAGTTGGAGACTTTCTTGTCATTGCTGAAGAAGACATTCTATAGGTACTTTTTTATACCCTTCTTTGTTTTTAGATTCAATGAGCGATTCATCTATCTGGACTGAGAAGTATCGTCCGAAAACATTTGACGAAGTTCGTGGACAAGAAGAGATTGTAAAACGTGTGCGGGCATTTGTTGAACAACAAAACATGCCCCACCTACTTTTTTCAGGTCCTGCAGGCGTAGGAAAAACAACACTTTCCCTGGTCATTGCAAGAGAACTTTTTGGCGATGATTGGCATCATAACTTCTTAGAGCTTAACGCATCAGATGAGCGAGGAATTGACATCATCAGAAACAAGGTGAAGGATTTTGCAAGAACTCGCGCACTTGGTGATGTTCCGTTTAAGATCATCTATCTTGATGAGTGCGATGCGCTTACACGTGAAGCACAGCAAGCACTTAGACGAACCATGGAGAACTATACGAAAACCACACGGTTCATCTTATCATGCAATTATTCATCTAAGATCATTGACCCTATTCAATCACGGTGCGCAATTTTTAGGTTTAAACCGCTCTCAAAAGAGGATATCCTCCAACTTATTGATCACATCGTTCAACAAGAAAACATCACCATAACTGACGCTGCAAAAGAAGCGCTTTTTGAGGTTTCCGAAGGTGATTGTAGACGTGTTGAGAATGTTTTGCAGTCAAGTGCAGCAATTACTGATAACATTACTGATGAAACTATTTTTGCTCTTGCTTCTGTTGCTAAACCAAAAGAAGTAAAAGAAATGCTTTCAAGTGCTCTTGAAGGAGATTTTCTTAGTGCGCGAAAACAACTTCTTGACACCATGCTCAACTACGGACTCTCCGGTCTTGACATTATTAAACAAATTCAACGTGCGATTTACGATCTTGAAATTGATGGCAGATCCAAAATGGAGCTTATTGCAGCGTGTGGCGAAGCTGAGTTCAGACTCTCTGAAGGAAGCGATGATTACGTGCAATTAGAAGCATTGTTAGCACAAGTAGCGCTCAAAGGGTCTCAATAAAAGAATTCTTGTTACTATTCCAACTCACCAGAAAGCACTACTTAAGAACTATTTGTAAGAACTACTTAAACTTTTGAAAAAAAGTGAGAAGAGAATTTAAAAAAATTAACGGCGAGTTGTTTCTACCCGATGTGTTTTACTCTGAGTTGCTTGCTCACTGAGGTTCTATAATCGTAGTCAATAGTGATTTCAGCTAAGCTCTCAAAGTCTGAAGGATTGTTTACTGTTTGTGTACAGCGAATCTCCCTCTCGCCATTGAGTAGTTGAACTGTTCCTGTGTAGGTTGATCCTGATGCTGACCCATCAGAAATTCCTGAACAGGAAAGCGTTCCTGAAATCCCTGTGTCAATAGTTACTTTGACTTTGTTTCTCTTTGAGAACTCATCTGAGCAATCAGAACCAAGAGCGTGAACACTTCCAGATCCGACGTGGCGAATGGTAAAGACGAAGCTAATCTTATCGCTTGATGCTGCGCTTTCAACAAAATTCACCACTTTAACAGGCGCTCCTGATGCGTCAACATCTTTTGATTCTGAAATCTCGCAAAGCTTATCTGCGCGACCCTGCGTTCCTAAGATATCTTCTAGAACGCATAAATTAGCATTTGCTTTTGAAGAGTATTGGTAACACAGATCTGCTTTGAGATTATACGTAACTGCTCCTGAGATCTCTCTTGAATGCTCAAAAGATCCTCCTTGCGGGAAATCAACAGTTACTTTAGCCCCTTCAATACGCGTTCCTGATGCATCAACTTGAGCAGCTCTTAGCTCTTCTGATGGTTTTTGCGTCATCGCAGCTGCAGTTGTTGAGAAGAGAGCGGGGTCAATTCCTGTAAGCGTAACTCTGTACTCCCCGGCAGCAACATCATCATCTCCTTTATTCTCAATGAGAACTGATGCTCCAAAGGGTTGTCCTTTGTCTACGACTTCATCAGGTGGTGCTCCTGGAACAAAGGAAATAACGAGACCTTGATCTCCTCCATAAAACTGGGAACTAACGCTTGCCGCGTTTGGATCTTGTTGCTCCTGCTGGCAACCCATAAGGAAGACCAGCACCACTAATAGTATGAGTAATTTTTTCATCTTAACCTCCAATATTTACGATTTCCACTTTTTGTGCTACTGCTGTTTTATAGCCATATCTGAATCTGAGTTGCATGGGTGTTTCGTATGCAGAACCGGTAAACTGCGAAACACTACAGAAAATAGTTGCTTTTCCATCAACAAGTCTTATAGGATTTTCAGGTTTGCAATCCATGCTCTTGCCACCTACATTTGCCTCTACTAATTCGATTTTGTTGAGATCTGAAAACTGTAAACTTGAAGGGCAAGAGGATATCTTGTCTGCTTCAAAAACGGTTCCTCCGCCAACGTTTGAGAGGTGAATTCTAAAGAAAATATCTGTTGGCGTGGTTTCTTGTTCAATACTTGTTACTGCGATGGGGGCTCCTTGTGATCCTCCCGTGTTAATGTTTCCCGAGGTACAGGACTTATCTTGCAGGGTGTCAAAAGGATTTGGATCAATACAGACAATAGGGTTTGCAATTGTTTCGTATTGATAGCAAGCAGTTACGAGAAGATTTGGAGAGTATGACTGCGTTCCTGGAGGAAGAACAATATTTGAAGATGTCCACTCAACAATTTCAAGATCGCCATCGGGGTTGAACGCGTTTTTCCCCTCAAGACTCACTCTTTGAGGTGTTGAAGGAATCCCTGAAATAATACGAGTATCAAACCCTGAGAGGTAAATGTTGGCATTAGAAACATCATACACTCCTTTGTTTGTTACTTGTGCAACAACGCTAAGTGGCGTTGAAGTGTAGATCCTACTAGGTGGCTGGTCTTTTAATATCTCTATTTCAAGTCCTTGTGTTCCTGTGGCTTGAAACGAAAGAGCAGAATCAGGAGAATCGGATCCTTTTTGCGCTCCTGAACACCCTACAAGCAATACTAATAATGATACTATTATAATAAGCGTTTTTGACGCCATGACATACCTCTTTTAAAGAAGTCTACACTTTCTGCATTTATATATGTTGTGTATGATTTGTTCTTCTGCGCCCTTTCTTAGAAGCCTATTTTGGAAGGCAACAACTATTTGTCGCTGCGTCGGGACACAGGTTAGGAACGCACTTAGAGCCTTGTGTTTTTGGCATGCATGAAAAACCTTGTGCGCCATAATCTCGAGTGCACTCTGAAATGCAACGTCCATCATGACATACGAGATTATCTCCACAGCTCACACCATTAGGTTCACTGCGACAATCAACAGAACCTTTTTGCGAGCCTGTTTGGCTGTTTGCCTGTTCGAACGTAAGCGGAATTGAACCACTACACTCAGGAACGTCTACTCCGAACGGTTTTACAACACTTACCGTTTTAAGCGCACTTTTCGCAACACTATACTTAAGCGTGATTGCCACGGGCGTAGTATATGCCGAAGCTGCTGATTCAAGGTTGAACGTGCAAGAAGCAATGGCACGCCCTTGTTCAAGGGTTACGAGTTGAGGATCACACCTTTGCCCGGCTATGCTCATCTCAACCACAATTTTTCCTCTCTCCTTAACATCATTACACTGCGTTTCAAAAAAAGCAGGAGAATACACTTCCTCATCTTTGTTAAGGTGTTCTATTTGTGCGCGTACTGTGATTTGAGCTGCACCCTTGAAAAAGGAAACACTAGGGGTGATCTGGGTAACCCCTACGGGTCCTCCTTGTCCTCCCGATAACGTTATTGGTCTTGATACGCAATCACCTTGGTTTTGCTGATTGGGATCAGGATCTATGCAGATCTCTGCTGAAGCAATGCTTTGATAGGGGTAGCACGCAGTTATTCTAAAATTAGCCGTTTGATTAGCGATCTGTCCCGTGGCAACTGCAGGGAAGCATTCCGCTCTTGCATCAAAAATAATTTGGGTTCGTTCACCTTCTGAGCGGTATGCTGATCTGCCCAGTGCAGAGAATGATTTTTTCGTCTCTGAAAACGTATATGCTGTGCTCTCAAACCCAGATACCACAAGCAACCCTTCTTCAATGTCATATGCACCGTTGTTTTGTAACACCACACCGATATTAAACGGCTCATTAATGTAGATTTGATCAGGCGGGAGACCCTGCAAAAAAGCAAATTCAAGGGAAGACACTCCTGTTCTGAACTGCGTATTTGCATTCAAATCCCCTATGTTTGTCTTGCCTGAAAAAACAGATGATGCTGGGGTACAAGAAGTGATAAGAAATAGAGCTATGAGAAGGAGTGTTGAGGTTTTCATCATTTTCAAAACAGTGTTTGCATTCATAAATGTATACCTTTGGGTTCAGGATTTTTATTAGGTGTTTTTGGTTTTTCTGCTTTTTTGTGAGTTTTGCCTAGGATGTTTCTTCTCTGTGGTACGTGAAGGATGATATGGGCTTGGTTTATGTTGCCTTATGTTGCTTTGTGTTACTTTGTGTGCTTTGTGTTGTTTTGCATTATTTAGTACTGCTCCCTTGTGCTGTTCTATGCTCCTGCACTGTTTACCTTATCAACATAAGCCACAAATTCAGGATCGCAACTCAATCCGTTGTATGCACGTAACGCCGCGTCCCAACCACGGTATGCCAAGTAGAGTTCATAGGCAGGTTTGTCCGGAGTACAACCAGCAGAGCGCAGGGCGGATTCAGGAATGCCATCCTTATACCTATCATAATTCATACGCAGCAAGTTAAGACCTGCTGCGATGTTACACTCAGGCTCAATTACTGTTTTTCCAATACATTCTTTCACATCACAAATAGATCCTGTTCTCCGTGCAGATACATCAAAGCATGCAGGATGTGCCTTTGCATTAATTTGCATATACCCGTAATCACAACTTGTAGGGTTTTGATTAGTTCTTACTGAGCCATCTGGGTTTGTATGCCTAAAACTTGATTCTGCTTGTACGAGGTTGAGTGCTACTTGTTGAGGTATTTTTAGTTCTGATGCTATTGAGAGTACCACTGCTTTTGCTTGTTCTGGTGTAAGAGATGATTGAGGGGTTACTTTTTTACAGGAAAGAAAATCACCCGCCTCAAGATTTTGTGCATTCTGCGTTGTTTCTTCGAAAGAACATTCTTTGCAAGTAATTGTTGTTCTGTGTTCTTCTTGAATTTCGTAATTGAACTGAACTGTCGCTACAAATGTTTTGGGGTTAGGAACTGCGTATCCTTGAGAGAGCACTGCACCAATATCAGATACTTCAAGTGTGCAAGAGGGTAATTGTAATTGCATGGCTCTTTTAATTTCTGGAAATGTTGCGCGTTTTTTATCAATCTCTTCTGGTTTGAGAATGAGAAAACCATTTGATTCTTCCCATGCTGAACACCCTGTTGTTGATGGCGAAAACCCTGGGGGAATTGCAAGCGCCACTCCTTGTATATCTGTTATTCTCCCATCCAGAGTGTTTTCAAGAGCAAGTGCTACACGCAAACGATCTCCTTGCTCAACTCCCACAAGAGGCAATGGATTTGTTGAGATGATTAACAACAAGGGACCCGGATCTGAAAGAGAAACTGATTCTCTTGGTAGCCCTTCAAATAATGAGAGCATTGCATTTCTCACATCCGCGTCTTGATCAAGTGTTATACCTGTTTCAAGAGAGTATGATTTGAGTAGTGCTTTGAGTTGGTCTTCTTTAATGAAATTATTCGTAAGTCTTGAGTCTGTTCGCAGATTTTGTGCTTCTGCTTCAATGTATGTTATCCAAGTGTCTTTTTCTTTTTGAATTTTGGGTGTCGTGTAACAGGTAACTTCCTCAATGAAACTTTCTTCTTGAATGATTTGAGATGGGACTATTTCTTGTTGTTTTGAGAGAGGAAGCTCTTTATACCCTGAGCCAAGTGGGAAGTCCGTAATTGTTCCTGCATAGCACGACAGTTCCACATCAAAAGGTTCGTTGTTAAAGCCATGTATTCTTGTTGAAATCTCAAGCGGTTCTCCTTGTTGAGCTCTTCTAGGATTGGGTAGTAGAGGTGGTTGAAACTCAATACCTGCAAAGCTTTGTTGTGATGGATCAACTTCTCCTTTTTGATACTCACCTGATGCTTTTGCAATGTTCAAGTTAATGCGATCTATGTAGGAGTTAACTGCGTCAACAATGACGTTTGCTCCGCCCAACACGCTGTTTTGTGCTGCAAAAGCGTAATCTGCAGGATTTTGAGCGAGAAGAAAACCAAGAATGGTTGGTCCGAAAAAGAAAATAAACGCGATTACTGCAAATAACACTCCAAAGTGTATTTTTCCAACACCAATAGAAAATGAGGACGTGAAATCCATTCCGAGGCGATGAAATTTTGGAAGTGCGTAATCTTTTCTCTTTTGTGGTTCTATGCTCATCCCTTTTTCAATTTCCTTTGCAGCTGTGACAAGTTCCTTGAGTTCTTTTTGGATGGCATCAAGTTGTTTTCGCTCTGAGCTGTGGCGAAGTTCCGTTACGACATAGTAAAGAACAACTGACAAGATAAAAAAAGGAAGGATGTCAAAACCCCCCTTCATAACTTGTTGTGGTATGATCTCGAAGAGACCTACAAGTGCCCACATGCCTGTAAACACCATCATAAGTGCTGTTCCAAGAATATCTACAAAATCTCCTAAGAGGGGTGGAAGAAAACCAACCCAGTCAAATAAATCAAGAACAATTGCAAACACCAGTCCTATAAGAATACGATTCCAATTAGGAAGCTTCTTGCTCAGCTCATAACCTCTGGCTTTTTTTTCTTCAATTTGCGCATCAATTTCTTTGAGCCTTGCCTGCATGCTCGCAACATTTTGTTCGCCCACTGCTTGAACCGTGCTCTCAATTCTCTCTTCTGCTGCGCGAAGCTCATCACGTAGTGAGGATTCGTCAAATACCATTCAAGCTAATTTTCAACCACAACTTCGAGTTTAACAATCTCAAGTCGTGATTCCGGAACGATTTTAATTGCGTTGTTCCCTTCAACTAAGAAGTCGTTAATCTTCTTCTCATATATTCTTTCTTTTTGATAAAGCCCTGTTTCTCTTCCGTTGATGATGAATTTTCCTTGTTTTATTTCAAGATCATCAACAAATACCACGCGTAGAATTACATCATGTTTTAGAATTTCTTCGAAATCTTCTTCATCAATATCAAAGTAGTAAATAGGATGTACTGCATCTTTCATCTGCGTGGTGACTTTTATAAGGTCAATGAGATAATTTCCTTTGTCCGTTTTGAATACAAGCGTGTTCTCGCGTTGGCGCAAAATATCAGGATTTATTTCTACCTTTGTTCCAGATCCACAATCAGGAACTGCGGAGTACACCACTTGTGAATTAATGAGTGCTTCAAGAGTTCCAACGGTTCCAAGCGTACATTCAGGAACAAAACTCAGGGTTACTCGCTGCGCATTTGTTTTTTCTGTTGCTGAGACGATAAAAATGTTTTTAGAGAGTTGTTCTGAAACATCAGTTATGTCCGCTGTTACTTTAAACTTCTCTAGAACAAAAACATTGCTTGACCAGAATTTCGCGCCGACTGATGACGCACTTACTTCAATTGAATTTTTACCCTGCTTAAGGAAATCTTTTCTTATACGAATCGGCTCTATGTTTGCAGAAGATAGCGGACCGAAGAATACTTCTTCGCCATTAACTGCTATGCGTAGTTCTCCGCGGTACTCTCGTGCAACAAAACTTAAGAGAACGTTATTCGTGTTTTTAAGATCCTCGATAGTAAAAGTGATGTTTTCTTCTCGTTTGTTAAACCATGAATTTTTCACCACGACCTGCGGCTCCTCAACAAGTACTGCTGCGTAACGCGTCTCAAAAAGATTCACAGAAGGAATAAGATGTTCCACATCTTCTTTATCAAAGGTATCAAGAATTCCAGGATTTTCACGAAGAAGGGTCTCATTGATAGAAGAACCACCGTCTTGTTGAAGAGAGCCATCTCCTTCTAGAATATCCCTTCGTACATCTGGAGGAATGAAAAGAAGATAGAATACAATGATTAAGACAATAACAATCACCAATCCTGCAGCAGAAGTTGCTGTTGCTTGACCCTTTTTTCGCCCTCTTTTCACAAGGATGCAATGGCCAATGTTTATATATAAATGTTTCTCCTCACAAATGATGAAGATTCTCAACTCCCAGAAGACGAAAAAAACACTGCTCGTAGAACAACTTGATGACTTGTGGTACCTCTCACAAATCATTGAGCCTCATGACATTCTAAGAACAAAAACGGAGAGGAAACTCAAAATTGGAGAAGACAAAATCGTGAAGAAAACATTGGTGTTGTCTCTTGAAGTGACGAAAACCGAACTCACTCCTGAGTCCCTTCGCGTTTCAGGAATTGTGAGCGAGGGAACACAAGACGTTCCTAAGGGCGTTCATCACACGTTTTCAATCACTCAAGGATCTCGTATTGATCTTGAAAAAACGCAGTGGCTTAATTACCATGAGGAGTATCTCAATGAAGCCACTCAACCCCCAAAATCAAAACGTCTTCTTTGCGTTTTGGACAGAGATGAAGCACATTTTGCACTTCTTGGTCCGAAAGGAATTGAGCGCATAAGCGATATGAGAGGATCAGTAAATAAAAAAGGATATGATGGCCAAGCAGAGGGTGATTTTTATGCCAGCGTTGCAAAACGCATAGAGGAATATCTTGAACGATACGAAGCCCCTCTTTGCATTCTTTCAAGTCCTGCTTTCTTTAAAGATGAGGTATACAAAAAAATCTCTCAAGAACATAAAAAGCGCATCATTACCACTGCATCAAACACAGGAAACCCTCAGGCATTTAGCGAGATTCTTAAAAAAAACGAGGTGCGAAGCGCCCTTGTTGACGATGCGAACACTCAAGATCTCACCCTTATTGAACAAGTTCTTGAACGCATTGCAAAGGACGGTGCTGTAGCTTACGGATTTGAAGAAGTGCAAAACGCAGCGCAAGTTGGAGCAATTGAAACACTTCTTATTGCAAATAGTTATCTTGAACAGGCAAAAGAAGAAGGAACATTTTCTCAGCTCTATGAGCTTATGAAACAAGCATCACACATGAGAGCAAAGGTACATCTTGTGAACTCAGAAAATGATGCTGGAAAACAATTGTTGGGTCTTGGTGGTGTTGCCGCGCTACTTCGCTATAAGCTGTAGTGCTTTTCGCGCGATCATCAACTCTTCGTTCGTAGGAATGACAAATATCTTAGGAGAATTATGTTTTTTTGAAGAAATAATTGTTGCGTTTTTCTTGTTCAGCGTTTCATCAATAACAAGCCCTATTCCTTGAAGTTCATCACAAATCTTTCTTCTCACAACAGGGCTTCTCTGAGCAATACCCCCTGAGAATACGATGCCATCACAATGTTTGAGTGTTCCATAAAACATTGCAATGAACTTAGCAACATGATAACAGAAAATATCAATGCTCTCATCACCTTTTTCTATAAGTTTTTTTACATCTTTAGAACCGGAGAGTCCTTTTATGCCTGAGTTATATTCGAGTATTTCATGAAGTTCTTTTGTTGAGAGCCCTGCCTCATCAAGCAAGTAGAGTAGAACTCCTGGGTCGAGATTGCCTGGACGTGTGACCATCATCACCCCTCCCAGCGTTGAAAAATCTATTGAGACATCTTTGGGTTTACCGTTCTCAATGCATGCAATGGAACAACCCGAACCCAAGTGACAAGTAATGCAAGACACCTGATTTTTGGATTTTCCCACAACTTGCGAGAGCTCTTCAAGTAGAAATTCATGACTTATTCCATGAAAGCCTACTTTTCGAAGATTATGCTCTTTTGCAAGATCTCTTGGAAGAGGAAGTGTTGATGATTTTTTAGGAAGTTTTGAGAAAAAACCCGTATCGTAAACAGCTACTTGAGGTATGTCAAGAGGTTTGCACTCTTCTACAATTTTAAGCTCATAAGGATTGTGAAGGGGTGCGAGTGGAATTTGCTTGAGGATATTTTTTTCCACTTCAAGCGTTATGTATTCTGCGCGCGTATGTGTTCCTCCATGAACTATGCGATGCGCTATGCATTGAATTGAGTTGTGATCAAGAGATCGAAGAATTTTTTTTGCTTCACGTACAACGTCATCTGTTGAAATAGTCTTTTTTTGTACGCAACGCTCACCTTCAAAAAGTGCATATTTAAGCGAACTTGAACCCGCGTTGAAAACAAGAATCATTGTGTTGAGGTAAGTATGGTTAAGTTGACGATGTCTTGTGCGGAACAGCCTCGAGAGAGATCGTTGATTGGTTTTTTAAGACCTTGTAAGAGCGGCCCTATTGCCTTTGCATGACCTAATCGTTCAAGAAGCTTGTAGCTAATATTTCCTGAGTTAAGATCGGGAAAGATGAGAACGTTTGCATTTCCTTGTATGGGTCCTTCTTTTAGTTTTCTTTTTGCAATACTTGGAACAAGAGCAGCATCTGCTTGTAATTCCCCATCAATAAGAAGGGACGGATCTTTTTTTCTTGCTAAGAGCGCTGCTTTTCGTATGTGTTTTACTTCTGGTCCTTCATAGCTTCCTTTTGTGGAAAAGGAGAGTAGTGCAACGCGAGGGGTTATTCCTAAAGATCTTGCAGTTTGTGCGGAGTCTAGTGCAATCTCGCTTAGTGTTTTCGCATCGGGAGCTACGTTGACTGCGCAATCTGCAAAAAAATAGATTTTTTTGTTTATTTCCATGATGAACACACTTGAAACCCTATGAAACTTTTCTTTTGTGCCTATGATTTGCAATGCGGGTCGTACTAATTCCGCAGTTGTTGATGTTGCTCCTCCAATCATTGCGTCTGCAATGCCTAACTGCACCATCATCGCTCCAAAGTACTCTTTTTTGAGAAGGAGATTTTGAGCCTGTTTTTTTGTTAGTCCTTTCTTTGCACGCAGGTGTAAGAGTTCTTCAACTGCTTTTGGTCGTAGAAGAGAATCTTTGATATCAATAACAGCAACACCCTTTACCCGATATTTTTTAAGTTCTTGTTCGATGTGGTCTTTGTTGCCCACAAGAATCGGTTGCGCGTAGTTTTTAATCTCTTTAAGCGCTTGGAGAAGTCTCTTATCAGGAGCATCTGTATACACTATTTTTTTTGGATTTTTTTTCGCTTGTTTAGCAAGCCTTGCTAAGAGATCCATAAGTAGTGTATATGTGCAGACATTATAAACATTGCTAGCACTACTCCCCCTGAGTATTTACGCGTAACCATTAATGAACCGTAACACAACCGTAACATATATTAAGCAGTGGCAACAGATCATCAGTTTAAGGGTGGTAGCGAACCTCCCAGAACAAAAAGAGGTTGAACATGATTGTTAAAGAAGAATTTCTTAGTAAACTCCGACGATATTTCTCGCTAAATCTTTACGAAGTAAAGATCTGGACAGCGCTTCTCTCAAGAGGAATTGCAACTGCTGGGGAACTCTCAGACATTGCAAACGTACCACGATCACGCGCATACGACGTTCTTGAATCCCTTGAGAAAAAAGGATTTGCAGTCACCAAACTAGGAAAACCAATCAAATACATTGCAGTTCCACCTCAAGAAGTTCTCGAACGTGTCAAAAAGCACATGCAAGAAGAAGCACAAGAACGTGTAAAAAGACTTGATGAACTTAAAGGAACAGACATCCTTGAAGAACTTTGCGCTCTGCACAACCAAGGAGTTGAACTTGTTGAACCAGCAGATCTTTCAGGTTCTATTCGAGGCAGACACAACCTCTACAACCACATTGAACTTACAATTCGTAACGCTGAAGACACCGTTACTATTATGACAACAACTCAGGGCCTTATGCGAAAGTTAGAAGGCCTCAAAGGAACTCTCGAGACGCTCAAAAAAAGAGGAGTTAAAGTAAGAATCGCAGCACCTCTTACCAAAGAGTGTAAAGGAGTAATTGAAGATATTGGTGACCTTGCAGAAATTAGACATTGTGAGCACAAAGCAAGGTTTATCATCGTAGATGGTCAAGAACTTATTTTCATGGTTATGGAAGATACCGAAATTCACCCCACCTATGACGTTGGTATCTGGGTGAACACTCCTTTTTTTGCCTCCGCGCTTGAAGAACTCTTTGAGATTGCGTGGGAAAATATGAAAGAGGCTAAAGAAGTTATTAAATAGTTTTTTAAATCATTTCTTACCTTCTTTTCTTAATGAACGCATCAGAGCTTGTAAGTTACTTACACCCCTATGAGCGACGAGTACTACCATTCCTTGCAACAGTTCATAGTGTTGAAGATCTTGCAAAAGAAACAAAATTGCAAGAAGTTGAAGTTATCAGAGCACTTCAATGGCTTGAAAACAAGGGAGTAATAATACTTGAGACGAGAGAGTGTGAAGAATTCGCTCTTGCTCCCAAAGCTCAAGCATACCTTACAAAAGGACTTCCCGAAACACAATTTCTTCGTTTGCTTGAAAAACAAAGTCTCTCCTTTAGCGAATTGCAAAAAAAAATCTCAAAGGAGGAGTTTAATGTATCCTTAGGTATGCTCAAAAGGGAAGGGGCGATTCATGTTGAAAACGCACAGGTAAGCATCACTGATAAAGGTAAAAAAATTCTATTAGAGCCTAATGCGCTTGAAGAAACACTCAAAAAAATTCATGAGGGAAAACCCCTAAGTGCGCAAGATGAAAAAAACGTGAACATCCTTGTGAAGAGAGGCTTAGTAAAAGTAACTAAAAGACATCTAAAAAGAGCGCGCCTCACACCTCTTGGAAAAGAGCTTCTCAAGCAAGATCTCAAAATCTCCGAAGAACTTGTTGAGAGACTCACGCCTGAGATGTTAAAGAGTGGAAGTTGGGAAGGAAAAACATTTCGTAAATATGATATAACAATTAATGTTCCAAAAATAACAAGGGGAAAACGACACTTTGTGAATGAAGCAATAGACTATGCAAGAAAGGTTTGGTTAACGATGGGTTTCCAAGAAATGACAGGGACAATGGTTAACACCTCTTATTGGAATTTTGATGCTCTCTTCACAGCACAAGATCACCCCGTAAGAGAAATGCAAGACACCTTTTTTCTTGCAGACCCAGCAAAAGGGACTCTTCCAAAAAACTATGAAAAAGTAAAAGAAGTTCATGAAAACGGAGGAAACACACAAAGTAAAGGGTGGGGGTATACTTGGAAAGAACACGATGCACAAACAAATGTTCTTCGCACACACACCACCGTTCTCTCCGCACAAACGCTTGCAAAACTCAAACAAGAAGATCTTCCAGCAAAATTCTTTGCTGTTGGAAAAGTATTTCGTAATGAGACTGTTGATTGGTCACATCTTTTTGAGTTCAACCAATCAGAAGGAATTGTTGTTGATGAACACGTGAATTTTAGACACCTTCTTGGTTATTTGAGAAGATTCTTCACCCTTCTTGGATTTCCAAAAGCGCGTTTTAGACCTGCTTACTTTCCCTACACTGAGCCCAGTGTTGAAATTGACGTATTTCACCCCGTGCATAAGAAATGGGTTGAACTTGGAGGGGCAGGAATTTTCAGACCTGAAGTGACCACACCTCTTCTTGGAAAAGAAATCCCCGTTCTTGCTTGGGGACCCGGATTTGATAGAATCATGACAGACTATTATGAAATTACAGATCTTCGTGACCTTTACAAAAACGATCTTAAACAATTACGAGAAATAAAATCATGGATGAGGTAACACAATGACCAAAGGAATAACCATAACACTCAACGACGAATACCTCGATAAAATCATCGAGCAGCTCAATGAAATGAAAACTAACAAAAACAAAGTAATTCAACTCTTCTCAGGAGATAAAACAATAGGAGTAGCTTTCAAACACAAAGATGCCAAGCGTAAAACTCAATAGACACGTTGTTGAACAACTCATAGGAAAACAACTCTCAGAAGAAGAACTTGCCGATCGCATCTCTATGCTCGGCACAGATCTTGAAAAAATAACAGAAGATGAAATTCATGTAGAGGTCTTTCCCAACAGACCTGACATGCTCAGCGAGCAAGGTCTTTCACGAGCACTTGCAACCTTTGTTGGCGCGAAAAAAGGTCTTGCTTTTTTTTGCGTAAATCCCTCTGGAAAACAAGTCATTAAGGACTCAAGTGTAGAGAGTGTTAGACCATTTACCGCGTGTGCAATTGTAAGAGGGCTTACTTTTTCAGATGAAAAAATTCGAGAAGTTATGCAAATGCAGGAAAAACTTCATGTTACCTATGCGCGTAACAGGAAAAAACTTGCTATTGGTATTTACCCTCTTGATAAAATAACCTTTCCCATCACGTACTGCGCAAAAGATGCAAAGGACATCTCTTTTGCACCTCTTGGATATGAAAAAGTCATGAGCGCACAAGAAATTATTGAACAACACCCTGCAGGAAAAGAATACGGCCATCTTCTAGCAGGCCTTGAGAAGTATCCTCTCTTTGTTGATGCAAAGGGGGAAGTGCTATCCATGCCACCACTTATCAACTCAAACACCGTAGGAAAAGTAGAGACATCCACCAAAGATGTATTTGTTGAAGTATCCGGATTTACTTTTGAAGAGTGTTCTACGTGTCTTGCAATACTTGTCACCGCACTTCATGATATGGGAGGAACAATTGAATCTGTTGAAATCGTAAGTGATGAAGACGTGCGCACAACACCTAACCTGGAACCATCAACACTACCTCTTCAAAGAGACTATGTGAATACTCGTCTAGGTCTTGAACTCACAGAAGAAAACATACGTGAACTCTTACAAAAAATGGGTCTTGATTACGAGAATGGCATTGCAAAAATCCCTGCATATCGTGCAGACATCATGCACCCCATTGATCTTGTTGAAGATATTGCCATTGCCTACGGCTATGAGAATTTTGAGCCTGAACTTCCTGATATTGCAACAATTGCCCAAGAAGACCCCTTTGAAGTTTTCAAATCAAGAATCATTCAAATTCTTATCG
This sequence comes from Candidatus Woesearchaeota archaeon, assembly GCA_003695435.1. Taxonomy (NCBI): domain Archaea; kingdom Nanobdellati; phylum Candidatus Woesearchaeota; species Candidatus Woesearchaeota archaeon. Next base: position 1,540 of record RFJL01000048.1, on the reverse strand, counting down.
GTATGCGCCTACTTGAAACAAATACCTACCACCTCACAAACAAAAAGGACCACACGCTCAAAATGAATTGTTCCTTAGAGCCCATTCCCCTTGCAAACGCACTCACAACAGAGTACAATGCACTTAGGTCGTGGATTCTTCCCAACCTTCTCAAAGTTCTTAGTGAAAACAAGCATCATGAATACCCTCAGAACCTTTTTGAAGCGGGAACCGTTTTCATTAAGGATGCTCAAGCTTCTGAAAAAGAATCAGAATTGGGTCGGACCTTCCTTCGTGAAGAGACTCGTCTTGGCGTTGTTTTGTGTTCGCCTACTGCGGACTTTACACACATCAAACAAGTGTTTGACCAAATCATGTTAGCATTAAATCTCTCCTACACTTCAAAGCCAACTGAGCATGGTAGTTTTATCCCTGGAAGAGTTGCAAGAATTGCTTGTAAGGGGAAGAACATTGCCTACTTGGGGGAGATTCATCCACAAGTGCTTAGTGCTTGGAGCATTGAGATGCCTGTTGCTGCGTTTGAGCTGAACCTCTTAGAACTGTGGAGGGTGATGACATGCGACGAGTAAAAAGAAAAGTGCGTCACGTTCTTGAAAAACAAATAACCATTGGATCATTACTTCGATCCCTTGGCGTTGCTTTGTTAGTTATTCTTTGTCTGGGTATTATCTTTGGTGTTCCCTATCAATTAGGAAAAGCAAGCGTTGATTGCGCAACGACGAGCAGTGATAAATCTGATGTATCAACAGACGCCTCATCAAAGACCTCTTCTGCTAAGAATACTAAGAATACTATGAAAGAACAAGAAAAAAATAAGCAAGAAGATAAGGTAGTAGCAGAGGAATCTCTTGGCGAGTCTGATAAGAGTTCGTCTTCACAAGAAAGCGTATCTGAAACATCTGGTTTGTCTTCTATTGATTATGATGATGTTTCCTTTTCTCTTGAAGATATTACTTTTGATAAACGCGGTGAGGATTGGGGTACTATTCGAGAAGTCAGCATTCTTATTGAAAACCAAGCAAGTGCTCCAATAGATATTGCACAGCTACGCATGAGAGTGTATGGTGACGGTGAGAGTGTTCCTGAATGGGAAGACTTTGATGTTGTTCTAGCCCCCATTGAAAAAGGAATTACGACGGTAAAAACAATACCTGTTCACTACTCTCTTACCGATATCTCTCAAGAAAAAACTCTTATCATTGAGTTAAGGGATGATGATAATAACATCATGGGGGAAATCACTCAGAGCGTTTCCCTGATTTAACTCGATTTAACTTAACTCGATTTAACTTCTTTGTTCAATTGATTCTTGATATTCTTTTGATATCGCTCTTGCTTGTTGTAGTATGTACTTGTTTTAGGGAGAATTCTTCTGAAGATAGTTTTAGACTTTTAGTCCATCAAGAAGTTCAAGCTTTTTGCTCAGTTGTGCTTTTCTTCTTATCTTCTTTATGCTTGTCTTCTTTAGGTTTATCTTCTTTAGACTGTTGTGCTTGTTCTCTTTTAGAACGAGGGCGAGGTGCTGTTTTTCGTGATTGGG
>RFJL01000047.1 GCA_003695435.1 Candidatus Woesearchaeota archaeon | reverse complement strand
GCAGTGAAATTAACCTTTGTTGGTGGAGTGGAGAAATAAGGCAGAATTGGACATAACTCGTGTTAAGTTTTCCCGTTAGGGATTTTCCGTGAGGAAAAAGTCGCGAGGACATTCTTTGGATGCCTGTTATTGATCCGAGCGATTGAACTTAACCCCTTATATGCGCGGAGGGGATAATAAGGGGTTTACAGGGGTTGTATCTTTGTTTTTGGGTGGAACGCATCCAAAAAAGTGTTCTTATCGTGTGGTGGGTATTGGAAGGTTTTCAAGTTCTTCTTGTAAGGTCACTTAAAGAAAAATATGCTTTCTTCGCCTCATGAATGATCCTCTTTATTCCATGAAACGTGAGATGCTCCGAAGACGTATGAGCAATAAAACCGTCAAGACGTATTTGTTCTATGTCAAGAAGTTCTTACTCAAGAATAAAGATGTTCCGATCAAGAAGCTCTCAAAGAAACAGGTGCGAGACTACCTCTACTACTTGCAGGACAGAGGTGTTTCTGGAAGCACAATGAACGTTGCTCACAACGCTCTGCGCTTCTTCATGATAGAGATCCTGCACAAAGGGATGTATCTGAAAATCAAGTTCAGCAAAGTGCCTAAGAAGAAGGTCGATTGTCTCACGAGAGACGAGGTAATGCGTCTGATCGATTCAATCTCCAATGCTAAACATCGGCTTCTTGTCTCTTTGATGTACGGCGCTGGCCTTAGGGTCTCAGAAGTGGTGAAACTCAAAAAAGAACATCTTGACTTTGAGCAGGTGATTGGCTGGGTGATTGAGGGAAAAGGGAAAAAAGATCGGCCATTCATCATTCCCTTATGCCTTAAGGCTGAGTTGGAGACCCTTTGCACTACGAACTCCACTTATCTCTTCAAGGGTCGAGGTGGCACGCATCTGTGCGTAAGATCAGTCCAGCAGATCATAGAAAAAGCAGGAAAAAAGGCGCTCAAAACGAAAGTGCACCCACATATGCTGCGCCACTCTTTTACCACGCACCTGCTTGAGCGCGGAGAAGACATCACACGCGTACAGCAACTCTTAGGACATGCCCATCCACGAACAACCCTGGGCTACGCGCATTACGCAAAGGCGAAACTGCTCACAACACGAAGCCCTCTTGATGAGATTGTTCAACAGTGAATTCGTTGTAGATTCTACAACGATTTTGCAATGATTCCGTGCGAGTGAAATTGGCAGCATTCGAAAAAGGTTGAAAACTTTTCAACTTTCTCGTCGGAGTGTTGTTAAAGAACTTTTTGTTTCTTACGCCATGCTAGATGACATCAAAAGAAGACTTGCAACCTTTACTGAACAGGAGATTATCCTCACAACACATGCGCAGGCACAGGCAATGTTTAGAGGGGGCCTTATAAGAGAGGTGAAAGAAAACATTATAAATCCCCGGAGTCTTTCCTATGCTATCCGACAAGAAGCCCGAAAAGCAGGCGAGGAGAAATACGACTGCTACTTTGGCTACAGCAAGACACAGTGTCACAGATATATCCTGGTCTTGACTGAGAAGTGTGTTGTCTGTACTATCATAAAAATAAAGGAGATGGCAAGCGATTGCTGAGAAAAATGCGAAAATTTAATTTTAGTTATGATGAAGAGCATGATGATTTGTTCTTGTATGATCCTCAAGCCAAGTCAAAAGGTGGCGTTGAATTGGGGGATGTAGTTCTTGATCTTAATGCCCAAAAAGAGGTAGTGGGCTTACAGTTTCTTCATGCATCACGGCTGATCCATGACCTTATAGACTCGAAGACATCTACAAGCATAAAAAAGATCCTTTGCACTCTTGATTCTTGTAGAGTTGATATCAAGACCAAGAATGACTTGCTAGTGATCAAAATCTCCCTCATCACTAAGGATGATCAGATCAGACCTATTCTTTCTCTTCCACGGATAGTGCAGAAAAGCCCTGCTCTTGCACCTGCTTGAGAGTCTTGGAGGACTCTGCCGTTTGTGCAGTCCACTTTTGTAACGTTTAGCTCTTTAGAATGTGTCTTTCTATGTATGTTGCGACCCAGCAGGGATATTATGTAACCCTTCTTTAATCATTTAAACCCTTTTCGTCTCAGACACACACATAACTTATACCCTTTCTCTTTTCCTTCGTCGATGCTCTCAAGGTATACTCTGTTTTCTTTGTGGATTTTTTTTAAGAAGTGGCATTTTCCGTGGTGCATTTTGTCGGATTTATCTGAAGCTACGAGCACGCTTTCATCTTCAAGTTCGTATCCGGGAACTTCAAGAGGGTGCTCATCGAGAGGGGTGGTTTCTTCTTCGGACACATGCTTTTTGACTTCTTCGTTTTGGTTTTTTGTTTTAGGTTGTTCTTCTTTGTTGGGTTGGGGGGTGTGCTTGGAAGTCTGTTTCTTTTCTTGTTTAGTTTGCTTGTTTTCAAGGGGTTGTTCTTTGGTGTCTTGTTCTATTTTGAAGTGTTTTCTGTCGAAGAGGAGATTGCATTTTTTACACAGGTATCGTACCTGGTCATTTCCTTTTAAGTCTCCTGAGCAGATGGGACAAGCGTTGCGTATAAGGTAGATGGGTTTCATCCTATGAACCTCTTTTTCATTCTTGTAAAGAATGGTTTTCGTTCAAGTTCGTTGAGGAGGGTGATGATGTTTTCAGATACTGCTTCTTGGGAGTAGTGTTCTTTGAGTATGGCGAAGTTTTTCTTCACCATTTCTTCTCGTTTTTCGTCTAAGAGTAGGGTTTCCATTACGTCGGAGATGACTTGTTCATCTACTTTTTCAATTTCTATCATTTGAGGATCAAATTGTTTGAGGTCATCGTAGTATGATTGTTTTACTACGACGATGGGTTTTTTGTAGGCAAATGCTTCAAGAACGGGTCTGCCAAATGCGTGTTGGGTTGCTGGGAAGAGAACCATATCGCAGTTAAGGTACGCATCACCCATGGAAAACATGCTTGACTCTCGTGAGAGTCCGATTTTGTCGTGTGCGAAGATCACACGAACTTTCATTTTTTGCATGCGTTTTACGATTTCTTCAAAATAAGACCCTCTAAAATAACGAGGAGGGCCAGTGAGGATAAGCACGTTTTCTTTTTTTGTTGCTTTGTTTACTCCTGCAACGATTTTAAGTGCGTGTTCAACACCTTTTTTTCTTGAAAGCCTTGTTGGTTGTAGAAAGATGTACGCATCATCGGGGATTTCAAAAACGGTGCGAAACCTTCTTGTCTGCGCATCTTCTTGCTGAAGTTTTTCAAGATTGAGAAATTTAGGAATGACCTTTGGTGTTATGTTCTTGTGTTCTTGTAATTCTTTTGCTTTTTGTGTCGTATTAACAACATGAGTTATGTGTTTGAGTGTTGGTGGAATTTCATCGGTGAGGTTGGGAAAGTTGTTGTGTTTGGTGTAATAATCATTATCCCAAACAAAGGTGCGCTCATAAGAAATCATAGGAACGCTAAGTTCTTTTGCAAGTTCTCTCATAACTACGCTTGCAACAGGGTTTTTAAGATCTGAGAAGATGTTTATGACGATGATCAGATCAAACTTTTCGTGTTGGAAGAATTTTTTCACATCGCCTTTGAGTCTTGTCACAGTATTATCAAGAAGAATTTTTGCAGTTTTTTTTCCTGCTTTATCAAGAGGGGATCCGAAGAGAATGCGCTTTACTGCTCTGATTTCTGGGTGTTTGTGATCAAGAAGAGGGGACTCTTTGCACTTTACTTCGCGTTTTGTGCAAAACGTTCCTGCAAGCATGTGCAGTTCGTATCCCAAGTGCGAGAGGAGGTCGTACCAGGAATCTGCTTCAATAGATTCGCCTTCAATGCATCCAAGGCGAGTTCCCATAATACAGATCTTCATAAGAAGGGCTGTTGTGAAATCCGTTTAAAAAACCCCACCACAGCATTTATAAATAGAAGGTGTTGGTTTGAGAAGTGGAGATGTGGGGAGTAGCTTCCCTGAATCCTTAAAAAAGCGGCATTTATGCCCTTAGAACAATAACGGAGGCTAAAATGGGAGTATATAAGTATATTAGAAACGTTTGGAAACGACCAAAGGCAAATATGCCTGAATTAATGCGAGAAAGACTTATTCTCTGGCGCAGAGAGCCAGCAACGGTTCGTATCCACAGACCAACACGTATTGACAGAGCACGCAGTCTTGGGTATAGAGCAAAACAAGGCATTTTCGTAGTACGTCAAAGAGTGATTCGTGGAGGACGTATGCGCGAACAAGTTGCAGGAGGTCGAAGACCTAAGGCAAACAGACGCTTTAAATTGCTTGATATGAATTATCAGCGCATCGCTGAGCAAAGAGCTGCAAGCAAACACAAAAACGCACAAGTGCTCAACTCTTACCCTGTTGCAAAAGATGGGATTTACAAATGGTATGAAGTAATTCTTGTTGATACTGCTCACCCAGCAATTCGCAAGGATCCTCAACTCAAGTGGATTACTTCACGTAAGCACAAAGGACGGGTATACCGTGGACTTACCTCAGCAGGACGCAAATCACGCGGTTTGCGCAAAAAAGGAAAAGGATCTGAGAGGGTTCGCAGAAAACGAGTACCCAAAAAAAGAAGGGCAAAATTGTAAGGAACGTTTTGAAGAAAAAACGTTTGCTTGTAACCCTTTAATTATTTTTCAGCCTTCTTTTTTCCCCTTTTATGTTTTCTTCCTGATGTTCTTTAAGGGTTATCTTTTACCTTGTTTACTTGTTACGTTCTTTATGTTTCTGATAGGTCGTACCAAAACTTTTATACTTTAACAGCCTCTACACAGGTATGACTCGTTGGGAATGTTCACATTGCAATTATAAGTGGGTGCCAAAAACTGATCGGGTACCAAGCATTTGTCCGTATTGTTCATCACCTAGAATAACCCAAGCAAGAAAGGCGCAAGAATTCATAGACGAACTCTAAAACGCGTAAGATCTATTTTCCCATTTCTTACTTCAACACCTTCTTGTTGAAGAAGCTCTTTTTTCTTTGCAGTTCCAAAAGCAAAACTTCCTGGTGTTCCGTCTGAGTTCACCACGCGATGGCAAGGAACATCTCCTCCTTCACAGAAACTGTGGGGGTTTTTGTGCATTGCTGTTCCCACAGCGCGGTATGCTTTTGAATGAAGTGCGTGAGCAATATCTTTGTACGTCGTCACTTTTCCTGCTGGAACTTTTTTGAGAAGTT
>RFJL01000046.1 GCA_003695435.1 Candidatus Woesearchaeota archaeon | reverse complement strand
TGTAACAATATTTAAATACTTGTGTAACAATGTTTCAGTATGCGAAACAAGGATATATTGCTCAAATACGTGAATTTTGGGGTTTTAAGCGTTCTTCTCTTGGTGAGTGTTACTGTTGCAGTGCTCTCAAATGTGTTTCAAGATGCGTCACCTGCTAATGTTATCTACCTTTGGGCCATAAAACACCATATTGCTATTATGTTGTTTTCTATTGTTCTTGCAATTGCGTTTGGTTTTGCTCTAAGCACCACTGCGCTTTACGAGTTACGACAAAAAGAAGTTGCAAGAAAAAGTGCAAAAGATCTTGTGTTTACGTTTTTATCTCCTGATGAAAGACTTGTTCTTAATGAGTTAGTTAAGAAGAAAAAAGTTTCTCAAGCTGAGCTGAGCAAACTTGAAAACATGGGTCGCGTACGCGCGCATAGATGCGTGCAGAAATTGCAGGAAAAAAATCTCATTCTTGTTGAGTCTAGAGGAAAAGTAAAACTGATTACGCTGCGCGATGATATTTTAAACATCTTACAAGACTGATATCTCTTTGTAGAGGAGGTTTTGGTACTGTGTAGAAGAAGTGTATTTTTTTGAAGGGCTGAACTTATGATGCTTTTGATAAGAGTGCTTGTTTTATGTTTTGAGCAATTTCACGAGGTGTTTTTGCAACACGCACCCCTGCGGATTCAAGTGCTTCAATTTTGTTTCTTGCGGTTCCTGTGCTTCCTGAAATAATTGCTCCAGCGTGACCCATGTGCTTGCCTGGAGGTGCATATCTTCCAGCAATAAATCCAAAAACAGGTTTAGTAACCTGCTCCTTGATGTACGTTGCTGCTTGCTCTTCAAGCTCTCCTCCAATCTCGCCTATGAGGATAATTGCTTTTGTTTGAGGATCTTCTTCAAAGTAACGCAACACATCTATGAAATGAAGACCGATGATAGGGTCTCCTCCTATACCAATAACACTACTCTGACCGATATCTTTTTCAGAAAGAGCACTAACTATCTCGTACGTAAGTGTTCCTGATCTTGAAACAATGCCAACAGGGCCTTTTTTGAAAATATGGTTTGGCATAATACCTAGTTTGGCTTCATCTACACGAATTATTCCGGGACAATTAGGACCTATTACTCTGAGTCCCTTTTCTTGAGCTTTACGAATGATTGCCAAGGTATCATGCACGGGAACTCCTTCGGTTATGATTACGATGTTAAGGTCCGCTTCAAGCGCTTCAAACGCCGCGCTCTTAAGATGGGGAGCGGGGACAAAAAGAATAGACCATTGAGCAGGCTCTTTTGCAAGTGCTTGTTTAACTGAACTAAACACAGGTATGCCCTCTACGATTTCTCCTTGTTTTCCTGGTGTTACTCCTGCAACGATACGCGTGCCGTATTCAAGCATTTGTTTTGTATGAAAACGTCCTTGTTTTCCCGTAATACCTTGTACGAGGACAGCAGTATCCTTAGTAATCATAGAGATATTTATCCATCATGTTTAATGATGCTGCAACTTCTTTGTGCGTGATGAATCCATTTGCTATCTGCACTCCTTTCATAAATCCTTTATCTTTGTATGCTGTTCCCTTAACCATTTTAAGAAGATAGGGGAGTGTTGCTTGTGTGAGTGCAATGGTGGATTGGCGGGGTACTTGTCCTGGCATGTTGGGAACTGCGCAGTAAATCTTTTTCTTGTATGTGTAAATGGGGTTATCGTGCGTTGTTGGTCGTGATCCCCAAATGCAACCTCCCTGATCAATAGCAACATCAACAAGAACACTTCCTTCTTGCATGTGCTCTACCATTTGTTTAGTAACAAGTTTAGGTGCCTTTGCCCCTCTAATAAGAACGCTTCCAATAACAACATCTGCGCGTTTAGTCCAGGACGCGGTACGTAAAGGAGTGCTCTCAACAATACGTACCTGTTCTGCGAGCGGTCCTAATGATTTTTTGAAAAAAGAGTGTAGCTCGTTGAATGTTTTTCCTTTTCTTTGAATCACAACTACCTTACAACCCATTCCTGCTGCTGTTTTCGCGGCCCATCTGCCAACAGTTCCGCCCCCTATGATAACAACAAGAGCTGGATCAACGTTGTCAATTTGTCCTAGTGTTACTCCTCTTCCCCCATACTTTTTCTGTAAGAACTGTGCTGCGTATTGAATTGCAAGGATTCCTGCTACCTCGCTCATGGGTTTAAGAGCTACAAGTTCTCCTTTGTGTTCAATAGTTTCGTAACCTATTGCGGTTATGTTGTGTTTAAGAAGTTCTTTTGTGAGTTGTTTATCAACTGCTGCAAGGTGAAGATAGGTGTAGAGTTTTTTACCTTTAAGATATTTGAGGTATTTGTATTCTGATGGGAGAGGTTCTTTCACTTTAACAAGGATATCTGCTTCTTTAAAGCAGTTTGTCTTAGTGGTGATCGTTGCCCCTGCTTTTTCGTAGTCTTCATCACTAAATCCTGATCCTTTTCCAGCACCTTTTTCAATAAGAATGGTGGCGTATTTACGAAGTTGTTGTACTCCCTTGGGTGTGAGTCCTACTCGGTTCTCATTATTTTTAATTTCCTTAATGCAGGAAACAACTGGTTTTTTTCGTGTTGTGTTCATTATGCATTCACCGCGTTTGGTTTACGATCATCTCAATTGCATCTTCCATGTGTCTAAATGCCTTGATGCCGTGTTTTTCAAGAATTTCTTTTCCTTCTTGTTCTTTGGTCCCAATCATGCGAACTGCTATGGGAATTGCAAGTTCATGATGTTTCTTGAATTGAATAATTCCCTGTGCAATATCGTCGCAATGAGTAATTCCTGCAAAGATGTTGATGATAATACCTTTAAGGCTCTTTTTGGTTAGGGTTTCAAGAGCAACTTCCATAGTTTCAACTCCTGTTCCTCCACGAAGGTCAAGAAAATTTGCAGGCTCACCTCCTTTGTCTTTGAGAATGTCTATCGTTGCCATGACTAGTCCTGCGCCATTACCAATAACTCCGATGTCTCCTTGAAGATCTACGTAGTGCAAGCCAGAGGATTCTGCGAGTTTTTCTATTGTGCTAAGTCCTTCATATTTGTACTGTGCAAGGTGTTTGTGGCGGTAAAGCGCGTTGTCATCAATGACAATTTTAGCATCTGCCGCAACAAGTCCATCTCCTGTATCGATAAGCGGGTTGATTTCAACGAGTGTTGCATCACAATCTCGCATAACATTAAAGAGCTTTCGTATAATGAGAAAGATTTCTTGAGGATAGTGTTCTAGTTGTTTTTTGTGATTATCGCGGATGTTTTGATAGGAAAAGGTGTCAAGGGAAATTCGTACTATTGCTTGTGGATTTTGTTGTGCTAGTTCTTCAATATCAATACCGCCTTGTTCTGAGAGTATGAGTGTGTATTGTCGTCTGAGAGGATCAATGGTAAGAGCTACGTAGTATTCTTTGTTGTTTGGACATTTTTCTTCAATGAGTGCTTCTTTAACAGGGTGTCCTTCAATGGTTTTGTGAAGAAGTTCTTTTGCAAGGGTTACGCAGTGATTTTTTTCACATTCAAGTATTCCCCCGTGCTTTTTTCGTTTGCCGAGCGGTATCTGTGCCTTTACAAGGCATGTTTCGCTTTGAATAAATTGTAAATCAACATCGTCATCATCCTCTCGTATAAGAACTCCTCTCGGTATGGTGATATCATACTGATCAAAGATGCGTTTTGCTTGATATTCTTTAAGATTCATTGTGGTGGTTTCTTAGTTTACTGATTCTTCAATTCTTTTGCTTGAAATAAACTGGTTCCTTCCCCTCTCTTTTGCTTTATAGAGGTAGTCATCAGCACGTTTGATAAGTGTTTCTTGTGTATCTGCTGGTCGTAGTGTGGCAAGACCTATGCTAATGGAGACATGTCCAAGCGGTTGTTTGTGTGCGTGGTCAAAATCGTGTTCTTCAACTGCTTGGCGTAGTTTTTCTGCAACTTGTTCTGATCCTATGAGCGAGGTGTTAGGAAGAATGATGACAAATTCTTCTCCTCCGTAGCGTGCAGGAATGTCTGTTTTTCTCATAGTTGTTTTGATGAGCTGAGCGAGTTCTTTGAGCAGTTTGTCTCCTGCTTGATGGCCATTAGTATCATTGTAATTTTTGAAGTGATCAATATCAAGAAGGAGTAAGGAGAGCGGTTCTTGTGTTCTTTTCGAGCGTGCGATTTCTTGTTCGAGAAGCTGGTTGAAGCTACGTCTATTGTGCAGACCAGTAAGGGGGTCAGTAATGCTTAGACGTTCAACTTCCTTAAGTGAGAGCGCATTAGAAACTGCAACGCTCAAATACTCACTCATAAGGGAGAGGACTTCAAAATCATCTTCTGTGAGTTCTTTGATATAGTCTCCGTGAATAATAACGCATCCAAGAATGTTCTTTTGTTGGATGAGAGGAATACTCAAAATACATCGGGGTTTTTCAAAGAACTCTTTGAGGCGAATATCTTTGCTGGTATCTTTGATATATTCTCCTGTTTTTGTTTGTGCTGCTATTTTTGCAAGAGCGACATCCACGTTAAGAAGGTGTTTAGGGTACTGAACTTCTGAGTGGTATACATTGGTTATTTGCTCATCTTTGTAGGTGATCAAAGTGGTGGAACTTGATTTTATTACGGGTTCAAGAAAACGCTCAATAGTGTTAGTAAGTTGGGTTAGATCAAGTATGCCTCTTATTGCTTGCGTGAAGTCTTTGATGAGGGTGAGTTTTGAGAGTTCTGAGGTAAGTTCTTTTTTTTCTGCTGCGTATGTTGGGGCAAGCGATGCAAGAATGTGCAATGAGCGTTGAACTTCATCAATACTTATTGGGTGTTGCGAGTCATAAAATGCACTGGTTAATTCTTGTTGATCTCCTCCTGTAAGAAAAGCAAGGTCTTTGAGTTGTGTGCGGTCAAGTTTTTGTGCAAATTCACAGGTAAGCACACCAATCTCATGAGTATTGCAGATGATGGGGATGATGAGTCGTTGTAGTGAGCCAAAACCTGTGTAGAGCAGAGGCTGTTTGGTGATGCGTACTTCTTCAATGTGTTCTTGGATACATTGTGCTATGAGATCGCTGCCCATTTTTTGTGAGCGAAGGAGTTGCGAATAGGGTGTTCTTGTACCTGTACTTACAAGGGGGCGTCCGTGGATATCTAGAAAGTCAATTGCGAGGTTAAGAGCGCTTGAGAAGTGTTCTTGCAGATTTTTCCAAGCGACAAGGTCAAGGTGCATGGAAGGATAGCAGTGAATATCATTTTTAAATTTACTTAAAAGAGCTGTTTGCGTTCACAATGTGTTTTAAGTGTATGAACATAAAACATGAACTCATGAATTCTAATAGCACAAACAAAATTACACTACTTCTACGGTTAGTACGTTGTCTCTTTGAGATGAACATAAATATTTATAAGCACGGTCTGCCGTTTTTCTTGACATGGAAACAAGAAAACTCGTTAAAGCAGGTGTAGGATCTTTCACTATTTCTCTTCCCAAGAGCTGGCTCGTTAAAAATAACCTTGAACGTGGGTCTATCTTATACATTGATGAAAAATCAGATACAGAGCTGCTCATCACAGCAGCACTCACGCAACGCCCCAAAGAAGTCAAGGATATCGTCATATCAACAAAGGGGAAAGATGTACAAGAAATTCAAAGAGAAATTACTTCGGCATATGTGAATAACTATGGTGTTATTCGTATTGAAGGTGACGATCTTGTAGAAAAGGTAGAAGAGGTGCGTAAAATTCTCAATGATTATATAGGTCTTGAGGTAATTGAACAAACCGCTTCAAAAATTAAAGTAAAAGATCTCATTGATCTTAACGAAATTTCTGTTGATAGCACCATTCGTAGAATGGATATGATTATTCGCTCCATTTTCATTGACGCACTTGCGCTTGGCAAGAACATGACCAAAAGCATTGAGCTTCGCGAATATGATATTAATAGATTATACTTCTTGCTTTTCCGATTAGTTAAGAACTCTCTTTCAAACAGTGCTGTTGCAGAGAAATTCAAGATTTCAAATGTACAAGCAATGGCATACTGGTACTATGCTTTAAACCTCAAGGAAATTGGTGATAGACTCAAAAAACTCACTCTTGCGATGAATGAGAAAAACAAAAAACAGCTAGTATCTGTTGTTGAAGAAATACAGAAAAGCTACCTTGATCTTATGAAAGCAAATGAAAAGAAGAACAAAAAATTAGCATCGGATGTCGTTTCACGAAGAGCTGATATTATTAAAAAAGCAGTAGACGTGCTCAAAGTAGATAAGGAAACTGCACACATCATTGGAAATATCACTGAAATTGAGACAAACATTTGCAATCTTGCAAGAATGGTAATTGATAGTGAAGTGTAAATCACACTTTTTTCACCCTTCTTTTTAAAGAGGTGGCTTGCAGGATTCCTCTGCAAACCACAGGGAGTATAGTTGAAACCTTTTTATACCCTTCAAAGACCACAACACCATGAAATTCATCACGCGATCATCAGAAATCATTCTTAAAGGAAAAAACAGACCCTTTTTTGAAAAAGCACTGCGCAAAGCCATCGTAAGAGCGGTTCCTGATGTGAAACTCACGCGCAGAGGTGCCTTGTTCTTAGGGGAAACTGCGCTTTGCGAACAAGAACTTATCAAAGCACTTAATACGGTTATAGGTATTAGTTCTTTTTCTCTTGTTGAAGAAGTGTCTTCCGATCTTGAAGAGATCAAAAACGCAGCTTGTAAGATTATGTGCGAAAAGAAAGGAAGTTTTGCTGTGCGTGTCAATCGCACTGATAAGAGTTTTCCTCTCACCTCTCAAGAAATTGGGCGTGAGGTAGGCTCAGCAATATTTCAATCTCAAGAAGATGCACTTACCATTGACCTTACCAATCCCGAACATGAACTCTTTATTGATGTAGGACAGGACACCACGCTCTTGTACACTAGAAAATGGGAGGGTCATTCAGGACTTCCTGTAGGTACAAGCGGACGGGTTATTGCACTCTTCTCAGGAGGTCTTGATAGTGTTCTTGCAGCCTATCAAATGATGAGACGTGGCTGCCAGGTAGATTTAGTACATTTTCATAACTTTGCTGATGCAAGCAAGGTCAAAGGCACAAAAGTTGAGGAGTTGGCGCAGTTCACAGCACAATTCCAACAAGAAACCACTTTGTATCTTGTACCCTACCCCCTTTACGAGATCAAGGCGGGTGGAAAGATTAATCCAAAACAAGATTTGGTCCTCTTCAAGCATGTCATGTTGCGCTTTGCAGATGCGCTGGCGCAAGAAAAAGGATATGGTGCAATAGTAACAGGTGATTCTTTGGGTCAAGTTGCATCACAAACGCTGGAGAACATTCAAGCAACGAGATTCGGCCTGTTTCTTCCCGTGTTTTCTCCTTTTATCGGCTCAAATAAAGAAGAAATCGCTCAGCTTGGTCGCAAATTAGGTATTTTCTCTACTGCTCAGAAAACATACACTGATTGTTGCTCTCTCATGGCAAAAAATCCAGATACTAAAGTAGGTATTGATGGCATAAAAAGAATAGTAGAGAAGGTTGATGTTGAAGAAATACTCAAGAGTTTAAAGGAAAAGAGTGAAACAATCTCTTTTTAGATTCTCCCTTTGTCTTTCTTTGCTTTTCTTCATTTTCTTTACTGTTCTTTATTTTCTTTATTTTTTTACTTGACTTTGTTTTTGATCAGCAAAAACGGTCGTATAAGAGAGCATTGAAAAAATCAACACATTTTTAAATTGAATTTTTTTCTTTAAGAATTGCAGAGGTGAATGATGCAGTGAACCCCCTAACAAAACTTTATCGTAAGATCAAAAAGGCTCTTTTTTGGAAGCTGATTGAATAGATTTGTACGGAACATTTCTTATTTCTTCCACCCAATCATACACTTCAACGGTGTGAGGAGTTTTAACGGCACGTATGCCAATTCTACGTCGAGGTGTGTAGATGTTTTGTTGAAATCCTTCTTCTAACAAGGTAAGAAGTTCTTCCTCTTCATCAGCTATCTTCGTAGTGGGAGTGATTTCGCCGTTTTCTGAGCGCAAAGCTAGAATTTGTAACTCATTTGTGTGAAAATTCTCCCTATAGAAATAACCTGAACAAGGAGGAAGGGGTCTTCCAAGAACATTTCTCTCACGCGGTGCGTAACATACTTTGAATTCCTCAAGAATTCTGCTTTTAGAAAGAACTATGATGGGCACGTAAATATCAAAGAGATGTTTTCCAGAATAGTGTTGTTGAAATTTTTCGTATTTTTCATTTGCTTCTTCTTTTCTGTATACTCCTGTTTGAGCAAATTCAAAAAGTCTTTGAACAAGATCTCTTCCGCTCCAAGCACGTTCAATAGGGCTTCCAGGAGTTCCTTCTCGAGGACAAGAAAGCCACTCAAAAAATGTGTTGTTGTATTTCCCTTCAAGAACGGATGCACCGTCCTTAACATCAAAACGAACAAGAACTCTGCACTCGCGAGGATCCATATCAGAGTACAATTTGCTTGCTGCTTCAACATCGTGAAATGCAAGTATTGAGGATAGCGTTGTTGTTGTGCTACGTTTGAGAAGTAGGCGTACTTTTCTAAGATTAAACCGTTTATTTCTGCATGCGTATGGCTCTGTTTTCACTGTTCTGCTCCTCTCACCTCTTTGAGAGTCACAATATTACATTATTTCGCCGTAACCAATAAGTCTGAATCGATTTCCCACTCGTCTTGAAATAGTCACTCTTGCACCTTCTTGAGCACATACAGGTAAGCGAAGAGGACAAGAGATTTCGTCTTTTCCAAGTTCTTGTACAACGCCAACAGTTGCTGCTGCATTTACATTGAACATAAGCATCTCTCCTTTGGAGAGCGGAGCGATTTCTTCACCTCCAACAAAACGTTCAAGCAAATGCGTTTTAAGTTTAAGGTGCATGCGGGTCTCGGGAAGAGTGCCTATTTTTCCTACGAGGTTCCCTGAAAGAGAATCTGATTTCACAATTGCAGGATCAAGAAGGGTCATAATTCCTGACGATCCTCCAGGGTGCAGTTCTTGTACTTCTCCTCCTCCTGCTTTGAGTCCAACAATTTTCGTGGTGATTGGTGTGTACTCTACTCTGCCTTGTTTTTCAATTTTCCTTCCTGGTTTGATTTCAATCTCATCGCCCACTCTAAGTACGCCCTGAACAAGTGCTCCCCCAAGAACCCCTCCTACAAGGGATTCTGGTTTCGTTCCTGGTTTGTTAATATCAAATGAACGAGCGCAGAAAAAAAGAGGATCTTTGGTAGGATCTCTTTTTGGCGTGGGAATGTATTGTTCAATTGCTTCAATGAGTTTATCAATATTTGCTCCATGAAGTGCAGAAATAGGAATTACTGGTGCATCCTTGTATTCTGTATTTGCAAGAAATGCTTTGATCTGTTTGTAATTTTCAAGGGCTTCTTCTGCACTTACTACATCAATTTTGTTCTGAACGACGATGACGTTTTTTATTCCGCAGATTTGAAGTGCCATTAAATGTTCGCGTGTTTGGTCTTGTGGCACCTTTTCGTTTGCGGCAATGAGAAGAAGCGCGCCATCCATGATGGTTGCTCCTGAGAGCATTGTTGCCATGAGGCTTTCGTGACCTGGCGCATCTACAAAAGAAACCTTGCGCACAAACTTCGCATCACTCATACAAGACATACACTTATTTGTTGTTGTGTAGTCCTTGCACTTAGTACATTGGTAAAAAGTAGCATCAGCATAGCCTAGACGAATAGTGATTCCTCTTTTGAGCTCTTCGGAGTGGGTGTCAGTCCACTTACCGGAGAGCTGTTGGGTAAGTGTGGTTTTGCCGTGGTCTACGTGTCCGACAAAACCGATATTCACTTCGGGTTGGATGATTTCTTTTTCCTTTTTTGCCATGCTTATTGTGCTTCTTGTGCAGGTGTTTCGTTTGCGGGTTCTTCAGCAGGTGCATCAAGTGGTTGCTTTCCTGCTTTGGTGATTACCATGTTGAGTTGCGCTGTTTTTTCATAAACGGTGTTTCCCGCAACTGTTTTCCTTAGTCGCATACCCTTCATTCGGCGATGACCTTTTCTTTTTGGGTTGAATTGTTTTCTGATAGGTTTAATACCAACACCTTCATGAGCGAGAATTTTTCTTTTAATGGGGCCTTCAACGTCTTTTCTCATAGGAAATCCTGAGTTATCAGAACCTCCTGTTATCTTAAATTCGTAGCCTGTAAGATCAATAATCTCTCCCTTTACCGTATCTCCAATTTTTAATCCGTAGAAGGGCTTTGCAGCGTCTGCTTCAAGCGTTTTTTGATATGATTTTCCCGTTTTAGGGTCGTTAAGTACTAGTTTTAGTTCTGCCATAGTTTTCTCCCCGAGCTCTCAGGCTTTTTAGGCCAACACCCTCTCAAATGGGGCGGAGCTCAGCTAATTGATGATGAAACACAGACAGGTGTTTATAAAGGTTGAGGTGTTTGTTTATAAATAAAAGGGTCTTACAATTATTCGAAGAATTCGAAGACGTAAAAGATCATCACCTCTAAAATTCTAAGATCTCTTTTGTTGGTACTACGTATGATCTGCTGAAATACGGTGATTTGTTTTAGATGTGGCTTGTTTTGAGAGTTTTTTTTGATAGTTTGTTGAGGGTTTTCTTTTGTTCAGATTTTTCTTACAAGAAAATATCTTCTTCTATGTTCGTGTACTAAACCAAGTTTTACGAGTGCATCCAGGTCGTTTTTTATCTGGGCAAGATGGCTGCGCTTGTTGAGGTGTTTGTATGTGTTGAATTCTTTGAGCGCATCAAGTACTTGTGCGCAGTCAAGAGCACTGTGGCTTGAGAGAATATCTAAGATCGTTTTCCTTCTCTGCGTAGCAGCTTCAGTTGTTGCCAAGGATCTTTCTAAGAGGTCAAAGCCAAAACTGTTACGATAATGAGCAAGCATTTCAAGATCATGCATTCTAAATAAGTAGCGTGCAAGGTAACAAGGGTGCTCTACGTGTTTGAGTAGAACGCGAACTTCGTGTTTTGTGAGTTGTTCTTGAAGGTATTGATAATAGCGTAGAGCCTTAACCGCGTAATAGGTAGTATAATATTCCCCCCCTTGTCCATCGCGTCGCAGCGGCCAGCTACCGTTTGGAAGTTGGGTTTCTAGAAGCCAAGAAATTCCTTTTTTAACGCGTTCATCTTGCAGGTCCTCATGGGTGTGTAGGAGCGTAATGATGGTAAGTGCAGTTCCATACGTGGTGCTTTCCTTTGGAATGGTAAGGGCTGAGCTTGGCCAGCCACCCTCTGAAGTTAAATGACTGCTCAGAAGAAATTCTTTTGCTTGTTGTATGTCTTTGTTGAGTGGGTCTTCTCCCGCGTAGAGAAGGGTGAGCATAGCGTTTGTACTAAAACTAACCTGTGTGCTCTCAAAGTTTTCATGTAGTCCCCAGCCTATGCCGTCTTGTGCTTTGTGTGTGAGAAGCCATGCGCGCAAAGGGGCATAGATGGAGTCCTCTACCAGATCGCGAATTCCTAGCATAACGCCATAAAGAGTGAGGTTTGACGCACCAGAAAATTCTCTCCATATTCCTTCAGGAGATCTTCTTTTAAGTATGAGGTTGAGTAATTCTTCTTTTTTCTCTTCAAGGCGCCGTGTGTTTCCCGCTTTGATACCCCATAACTGACTTGCAAGTAGATCCACATGGTCATTTTCATCTATTTTTTGTTCGCTGACATAGTGGATTGCACGAGAGATTGCAGCAGTGTTTCTTGGAGCGATAAGTAAAAGAGTGTTAAGTGCCATGGAAGTGAGAAAAAGTGGGCGGTGTAGGTGCTCTGGTCCTTGAATGTTTACTGCGTTTTCGTAAGTCCAAGAACCATTAGTATTTTGTTGTTGAAGGAGGTAGTTTTTTGCGTGTTCTAGTGCGATGTTGATGTTGTTTTGCCCCATTGCTGAAATCTTTTTCTTCGTGACGTATATAAACATTGCGAAAAAAATTTCGCGCGCGAGAAAAAATTTTTCAGCGCTGAAAAAACCTTGTTGTATGTACGGGGTTGTTTAAATTATTATTAAAGCTCAACTACGCAGGATGTGGTGAAAGATGACAAAAACAAACATTCCCAACATACGCGCATTGCTCTGTCCTGAAGTGCCACTATGTGCTCTGCAAAAGCACTATGAGCCTTCACAACGAGTGTTTTATGCAAATATCAGAGAAATACCTCTTGAAGTTGCACGCTATGCAGTAGAACACCCAAAAGAGCGAGTCTACGTAGCAGACCCACAGATACAGCGCTTTCTCACTCTTGACATTCCTCTTCCTAAGAGGAATGATTTGACAGATCTGTTACATTTCGAGGAAGAAAAGGAGGGACCAGCTCTGCAAGATGGGCTGGACCTTCCTCTTATTCCTAAAACCCAGGAAGCGCAACAAATTCCTTGATCTTGTGCATGCTCATCTTACGTCTTTTCTTCCTCGAAAGGACTTTTCTTCCTCGAAAGGAGGTAACTACTATGAAACCAATGACTATAAGCTTAGAAGGAACTCGCGGAAGCATTCCTTGTCCGACACAAGGGTCTTATGTAACGTCAAAGTATGGCGGAAACACCACCTGTGTCTACATAGAAGGACCGAAAGGAAATCATCACATCGTAGATATGGGTTCAGGCATGCGGATTCTTGGCAACAAATTATTCGCTAAAGGATTTGCCCCTGACGCATCAGGTCGTGCAAAGGGACGTGCCAATATTTACCAAAGTCACTTACATCATGACCACACACAAGGTTTAGGTTTTTTTGGACCTATTTTTATTCCGGGAAACCAATTCACGTTTTACAGCGGTGAGTTTGAGCTACCTCTTGAAGATGCTTTGCGACAAATATACTCCAAGCCGTGGTTTCCGATCACCCTTGATGAGATGGCTGCTGAAAAGAGATTCAAAGAGCTCCGTGAAGGACGAAGCTACGAAATTGATGATTTGGAGGTGTCAATCATGTCTTCAAAACATCCTGACAAGTGCTATGCGTATAGATTTACAAGAGAAGGTTCTAAAAGGGATCATAGTTTTGTCTTTTTAGTTGATAATGAGCACGATCCAAAATCAACTAAGCGTAAGCTTACAAGTCTTGACAAAGAAGTGGTACGGTTCATGCGTGACGCTGATCTGGTGCTTTTTGACTCCGCTTACACTCCACAAGAATATGCTGGAGAAGTGGGGCCTAGTCGAGAAGGATGGGGGCACTCAACCTATCAGATGAATGTCATACGTGCAGCTGAAGCAAATGTGGGACATCTTCTCTTAACACACCACGACCCTAGTCACGACGATAAAACAATGGACAACATTGGTGCTCTTGCAGAAGAGTATGCGGTGAACATCGGTGCAACGGAAATGACTGTTGAAGTTGCACAAGAAGGGAACGCGTATGAAGTGTAACGTGTGTAACTAAGTACTGTTAGTGAATCATACGTGTGGTAGCTGTTTTTTTTGTACACTCCTGTGCCTTATGGCGCAGGGGCGTTTACACTTGTTTAATCATTTCTTGTTTTTCTTTGTCATGCCTTCAAATGCTCTGAGCACTTCAATAGGCATTGCAAAAATAACGGTGTTAGATTGATCTGATGAGAGGTCGTTGAGTGTTTGAAGTGTTCTTAGGTGTAGAGCGCCATCTGCTGCTGACATCACTTTTGCAGCCTTTGCCATGTTTGTTGCAGCAATAACCTCGCCTTCAGCTTTGATTATAACTGCTCGTTTTTCACGTTCAGCTTCTGCTTCTTTTCCAATAACTCTTTTAAGATCTTGAGGGAGTTCTATATGTTTAAGATCTACTGATTCAACGTCAATTGCCCAAGCATCTGTTGCTTTGTCTACAACTTGCAAAATTTTTTTTGAAATTTTTTCTCTGCTTGAGAGGAGTTCATCAAGAGTGACTTCACCTACAATATCTCGCATAGTGGTTTGTGCGAGTTGGCTTACAGCCCAGTCAAAGTTTTCTACTTGAAGGACCGCTCTCTCAGCACTCTTTTCTTTGATTTTATAGTAGAGTACGGCATTAACATTGACGGAAACGTTATCTTTAGTAATACAATCCTGATCGGGAACATCCACCACTTTTGTTCTAATATCTACGCGCTCCCAACTTTGAATAATGGGAATGACAAGGCGCAGGCCTGGTTGCATGGTACCTGTGTATTTTCCCAGAGTAAAGCGAACTCCGCGTTCATATTCTTTAACGATTTTTAGTCCTGATGCAAGAAAAGCAATGGTGAGAAGTGTTGCATAATATGTTAGTGACATAGGTTTTAATTCCTCTTTTGCGAATGTACAAACACTGTTATTTTATAAAGGTTCACGTTGAAGAGTGTTGTATGAACTTTCAGGGACTTGCTCAGATAGGGAACGCGGATTGGTTTATTGACCTCTCGTTCAGACAGGCTAAAAAACGAGGGGATGAGCTTAGAGGCCAGGTGAAAGGAACGCGGTTAGAGAAGTCCAAAAAGATTGAGATGGATAAATTAGTGGCTATTCGCAACATTTCAACAAAGCATCTTAAGAATATTCTTCTTGCTTTTCCTTCTCTTGATGGTATGGCCGAGTTCTACCAGGAATTAGTCAAAGCGACGCTTGATTATGAAAAGCTCAAAAAGTCTTTGGGTGCACTTAACTGGGCTATTAAACGCATTAATGATCAGACGATGCAATCAACGTTTAAGATTAAGAAAACTCAGGATTTAAACACGATCAACGCTATTCGTCGAGAATACTATGGCAGGTTCGCATCAATCATAAAACAGATCAACCCTGCACTTACCTATCTTGAAACGGCAAGGAAGACGATGCGCACGTATCCTTCTATTAAGCAAAATATGTTTACGGTTGCACTTGCAGGTTTTCCTAATGTTGGTAAAACGACGTTATTAACAAAGCTTACTCCTTCTTCTGCTCAGGTTGCTGATTATGCGTTTACAACGCTGGGTCTTAATGTGGGGTATCTCAAACGTCCAGATTTGAAGATTCAGTATATTGACACACCAGGAACGCTTGATCGTTTTGAGAAGATGAATGCTGTTGAAAAACAGGCATATCTTGCGATTAAGTATTGCGCTGATGTGGTGGTGTATGTCATTGACGTTACTGAGCCGTATCCCTTGGCAGATCAATTAGCGTTAATGGAGCGTCTTAAAGGGTTTCATAAGGAAATGATTGTGTATTACTCTAAGGCGGATGTTGCTGATGAGCAGGTTTTAGAAGCTCAGAGAGCAAAATTGCCTGGTTTTACTTCTGCTGAATTGTTGGAAGAAGAGTTGATTAAACGCGCAAAGTAAGAAAAGCTGGTGAAGAAGGGGTTAGAAGAACCAACACCCCTAAAGTAGTTACCTGATAGTGGTTACTTTTAGAAAGATTTATAAATAAATAGTGTTACTTTGTAGTAGTATCTCTTAATTTGAGGCTTCCAAGAAGATGACGCTCAGCAAACAACAACTCTACCAACGATTCATTCTTCCACCACTTGCTGCAAGAATGGTGGACATTTTGCGAGAAAGTCGGCCAACAACACCTTCGCATAAAAAAATTCCTGATACGCAATACTCTCTTGCAACACAAATTCTACGGTACTCCTTTCTTAGTCAAGAAGCACGCGTAAATGAAGACGAACAAGCAATAGCAGAAGCAGAAGAAAGAGCAAGAACATATCTTGAACAAGTCATTGAAGAATACGACCACCTACAAACAAGCCAAGACACTAAAGATCTTCAAATTTTACAACCGCGTTTTGATACAGCGGTTACTTTCATTCATCAAGCAGTACGCTATGCACGAAAAAATGAGGTTGTGCGAAAATTAGGAGAACAAGAATGCAAGGCCAAAATTGCAGATCTTGTTAATGTATGGAGTAAAAACTTTAACATCTGGAACGAAGCACACAAAGACCAATTACGTGGAATGTATGAACGCGTACTCACAGGAGATTTGAAACCAAAACTCTCTCCGCCTCTTAAGGATACTGTTCATGCAAAAAGACTCGTGGCAAAAAACGCTTTGTGGGACGCAGTATCTGATCAAGATCATCTTGACGTATTTGAGGCTGCAATTGCAGATGCTATGGGTCTAGTATTTAGCGGTTATTCTCGTGAAGATATGGAAAAAATAAGAGAAGAAGTTGCAGAAGAGGCAATTTACTTTAGACATTTGGTAAACATTTCTAGCACATTGAAGGAACACTTTGGTTTTGATTTTGAACTCACTCGAGAAAATGAGAATGACCCCGAAGTAAAAAAAGTTCTTGAAAGTATAAAAGTGCCCAAAGCAAGTGGAATATCTCCTATTGCATCAAGAATGCTTGAAAATTGGCACGAAGCAAAAAGAATAGCTGAATTTGCCTATGCTCAAAATGGACTCTACGATGAGAGAGAGGAAAGCTTGATTAGCTTTGCACTTCCACGATTTTATGGGTTAAGAGATCATAGAGCAAGAAAACAGTTCATAGACCTTTATCGTCCGGGAACAACATACATAGTGACAAACAAAGCAGTACGTCCTCAAAGAAATCAAACGGTTCTTCAATTAGGTGAGAACTCAACCCTTGAAAGACTACGCCCCACCCTTGAAAGATTAGTTGATGAGAGCAGACAAAAAAGTTCTGCCTTTATTGTTGACTCAGATCTTGATCATCAAACAAAAGTGTCGTATATTGTAGATGTTCTTGACAGAGGTTATCGGGGAACAATTAAGATTCAAAAAGTTGATGAATCTGAAGAATACACTCGTACATAGAACAGAGTAAAAGAAGCTTATTTTTTCTTGACATAAACTGTGTGTGTGGGAAAGGGTATGTCAATCTTGTTTTTGTTAAGTGCTTTGTATAATGCACAGGTAAGCTCTTCTTTTGTTAGGAATTTTTCATCTACGCTTGCAACCCATGCAAAGAGTTTCATATTAAGAGAGAAATCTGCCATTTCTAAGAATACTACTGAAGGGGCAGGATCGTCAAGTACTTTGGGATGTTTTTTTGCGACGTCAAGTGCTACTTTTTTCACTTTTTCAATGTTTGAGCCATAAGCAACACCAAAGGGAATAACTACTCTTGCTTTGAGTGTTGGTTTACTATGATTGATAATGCGTGAGTTTGCAAGATCTCCGTTAGGGACGATAAGCAGTTCATTGTCAAAGTTGCGTACCTTGGTTGAGCGAATTCCTATTTCTTCAACAATACCTACTTTTCCAGGTTCGTATTCAAGACGATCGCCTACGCTAAAGGTGTGATCAAGAATAAGGGCAACTCCTCCAAAAATATTTGCAAGTGTTGATTGCATTGCAAAACCCAGTGCGATTCCTGCGATACCAACTCCTGCAAGTAATGACGTGACGTTTACGCCCCAGATTTTAAGAATAAAGATAAATCCGAATACGTAAATCAGAGCATACATTACTTTTCCAAGAAAAGGTACAAGCGCATCATCAACAGGAGTCTTTGTTTTTTTTGCAAACAAAGAAATGTGATCAAAGATTGCTTGGATGAACTTTATGGCAAACCATGACCCTGCGATGATGATCAAGGTGTTTGCAACGCTGTCAATAAATTCAAGTAAGCTGTTCGTAAATCCAAGAACACGTATTGCGTATTTTGCTCCTACGATGATGAAGAGTATGCTAAGGGGAATATTTGATTTTGCAAGGAGTTTATTAAAATGAACGGAGCGCTTAATGAAGAGCGAAGATACTTTTTTGAGCAAAAAACGCACACCATAATAGCCAACGATGAAAAAAGTAAGAAAAACCAGAAGTGCGTTAAGGTAATTGTTTGAGAAGGGCAACACCTCTTTGATAAGTTCTGTAAACATACTCAAGATGCAACTTCAATAATTCTACAAGACACAGGAAGCTTCATAGAAGCCTTTCTTAACGCCTCTTTTGCGGCAGGAACATCTTTCTTATTGCAATCAACTTGAAAGATAGGTTCGCCCTTACGCACTTGCGCAGCAATACCAATGACCTTTCCAAAGGACATCTTCATTCCCGTACTCATACGGTCTGCCCCTGCTCCTGATGCGAGAGGGTTTTCTCTTAGAATGTGGTGAGGATATTTTCTGCAAATAATACGAAAGGCGTTTTTTCCTGCAGTTTTAGTGAGGTATCTGTTGGATGTTTGACGTGCAGATTCAATGGCGTTATCTCGTATTTGAATGTCTTTTTCTGAGCGCAGCTCAAGGGTGCACGGATATTCTCCTTTAGAATCTCCTGTAACGAAGCGTACGATCTTACAATTAGGTCTTGCACGTACGTAGGATTTTGATCTGTATTTTGAAACACGTGTGTACGGCCTTTCTAGGCGTCTGTATGCGCAGAATTTTCTAAGTCTTGCCATACTGCTCAATTTTTCCAGGTGGTTTATAAAGGTTGTGGTGGTTTTTGGACCTGTGGGTGGCTGAACATAAGGAGGTTGAGTGACTACCCCAATACTTTTGTATGTTTATCTCCATAAAGCGATAATTTAAAATGCTAAAATACTACAAAAACACTCCTGATAAGTAGTAATAATTAGAAACTTATTTATACATTCTCAAAGGAGATTGATCACAACGAAGGGAGCATGTAAAAAAATGACTCTACCCACACAATCAACACAACAAACACCCCTCGCCCTCATTATTAAAGAAGTAGTTCCTGAACCAAAAGACGAATCTCTTTTTGAACTACGCTCCATTCTTGAACAAAGAAATGAGCCTTATGATACACTTGACTGGTATGCTCCAAGCACTCTTGAACGAGGATCGGGAAGAGTTGAACGATTAGAAAATAAACCTGTTGCGCAGCTAAGCAAACTCCAACAAGGAGACCTTGTTATTAATGGCAGTGGGTTTTATCATGATCGTACGTTTTACCTCGTGCAACACTTCTGCGAGCAACAACTACAAGGAAGATCTCTTGCCTATGTTCATATTGATGCACACACAGATATGCGAGATGAAGATTATGAACATCAGCAACGTTTCTCATCTGCTAGTTTTGTAAGTGCTATTGCTAAGCTGCCCAAAATTCAAGAGATTTGTTTTATAGGAACTACTTATCAAAGTGCAGGCCTCGGACAAGCAAAACAAAAAGGGCTTGTCTTTGAAGAAGATGCAAAAGCATTTACCGCAAGCGCGATTTCAAACCCTTTTGTATATGTAAGCATTGATCTTGATGTTCTTGAAGGATTCAACTCACCTTGGCCAGGCGGTCAGATGCCACTTGAGCGACTTGTGGAAATCGTACAAGAAATAGGAGCACATAAACACATTATTGGCGCAGATATTACGGGATTTAGTAAGGAATTTGCTTGTTGGAATGATAAACGCCTCTTTTTTGAAGTCTATACATCACTGTGCAACGCTATGTAGCTATAACTCCAAGGATTTGGCGTCTTATTCAATAACGTAGTTCTCAAAGCCGTTCTTCGTAACATTTATAAAGAAAAATTGCCCTTCGTTCTTAAAAGAGGTGACGTTATGAGAAAAGATTCTCTATTTATCCCAAAAAAAGGAAGCTTATCGCTCTCCATTAATGCAATTGTTATTCTTGTCCTTGCAATAACCATGCTTGGTTTAGGACTCGGTTTCACCAAAGGCATGTTCGCAAAGTTTTCATCTAAATTGGAAGTTCCCGAACCAGATATTCCTGCTACTGCTGAAGAACCTATCGTTTTAGGTATTGGTGATCAATTAACTCTTCAAAGAAACAAGGAAGCAATCTTCTCCGTTAATGTGTATAACGATGGTTGGGGAAGTGACGCATCAATACAAGGAAGTATTGAGTGCTCAGGTCCTCTTTCAAATCTTGAAGCTGTAACAGCACCACAGACTATTCCTCCAGGAGAAGATAGGAATTTCAAGTTCATCATTCCTCAGACAAGTACCACTGTCGCAGGAACTGATATATGCACACTCACCTTTACAGATGGGAACTTGCCAGTAACAAAACAGATCACGATTAAGATCCAATAAAGAGGTACTACACGATGAAAAAAAGACTCACACATGACCAAGAATTTCAGATTATGAAGATCGTTCTTGATAAGTTCCTCTGGATTGGAACTATCTTGATCCTCTTCGCACTCTACCAAGGAGTTGTGCTTAACCTTGTTGGTGAAGCTATTGCGTGGGGAATTGCAGGATTTATCATCTGGATCTTATTTGGTGTGCTTCTCGTAAGAGAATACGAGATTATCAAATAAGTTTAGTACGTTAATTATTTTTTCCTCTTCCTCATCGGAGTGTTCGTTATGAAGCAAAACAGAAAAATTCTTTCAAACAAAAAAGGTATTGAGCTTTCCATTAACTTTATCGTTATGCTCGTTCTTGCAATTGCAGTATTCACAGGAGGTCTTCTTTTTATTAACAAGTTTTTCTCCGAAGCAGAAGAAATTCGTATGAGTATTGATGCGCAAACACAGCGCCAAATCGCAAATTTGCTTGATGACGGCAGCCCTTTTGTCATCCCTATCAGAACCCAAGAAGTGCAAAATGGAGAATTCGTTCAATTCGCAGTAGGTGTTTTCAATAACGGTGCAGCTGGCGAAGAGTTCACTCTTGATGTGACTTTTGATGCTGCCTATAAGCTTGATAATTCCTTCCTCTGTAATGCAGCAACAACTACTGGCTGCAATTCCAATCCGCAGGATTGGATCATTCCAGGATCATCCCAGACCTTTACGGTTAAAGAAAATGAGCAAGTAACACGACTTTTTGGTTTTGATGTTCCTCAGAATGCTCCGCGTGGCAATTACATCTTCTTCGCATCGCTTGAAGATCCTTGGAATGACGTTCCGGGATACGAACCCATTCAAGTGGTGTTACAGGTAAGATAACGCGCAGTACCCCTCTCCTATAGAAGATTTTCTGCTCCCAACCACCACCTCATACAACACGTCCTACGCGATTATAGTTCTTTTTCACGTCCGTGCGGCGCTGCTTGAGGTATGAGTTCGCGAATGAGCATAAAAAGAGAATACACTATGAAAAACAAGACAATCATTGCAATCAGTGTGTAGATGTCAAAAGGAAGACCTGAATACACATTTGCTATTGCAGTATAGGCAATAACATTGATAGGAATGCTTGAACCTATGAAAAACGCTATTTGTTTAGGAATGAGGTGGAAGAATTCAAAAAAGAGCAACCAAATTCCTAAAAAACCTACTAAGAGGGGTCCTATAAGGCCGTAGAGGACTTGTACATTTTGAAAAATCGTAGTGATGTCGTTATGGGTAAACCAATAGCGAAAAAGATCAACGGAGACGAAAACAAGGACTAAGGAGTTGGAAACAGCGCTGTTCCAGCCCAACTCTTCTCCCCTATACCGTCCAAAGTAGAAGGAGAGGATGAGCATGGAGATGATCATGGGAGAGATAATCCACCAAACTTCAGGAACCGTAATGGGAACGGTAAGAAGATCTTTGATACGTTCAAGTAAAAGAGGAACATGCGTGTGCATAAACTCATCAAACCCTGTTTGAGAAGCAGAAGCAGTAATGGTTTGGTTAAGAGTGGTGTTAATCAAGTGTTGTACCATTGTTTATTAACGTTTTATTTGTATTCTTTTATTATTTCTTTGAGAGTTTTAAACTTATTGATAATCTTCTCCTTATAGAGCAAGAAGAGTCCTGAGAGAACGATGATATTAGCAACGATTGCAAGACGCAAAATGATCTGCGTGAACATGGAGAAGAAAAAACCTTCAGGGTAGAGGGAAATGAGGGTGGAGTTAGCGGGCAGAAGCCACGTATCTGTTGGGAACACTGCTTTGTGGAAGGCAAGGAAGCTTGAAGAAAAATGGGCGCTCATAACAAGAAATACCAGTACGATAAGGTTGGTGATCAACCCACCTATAATGAGACCAATGCCCATGTCTTTTCCTTTTTTTCGTCTGCGTGATTCCCTGAAGATAATGAACATAAAGAGCAGAAGACTCATAACGCTAATTGCCTTAATGAATGTGATAAGTGCTTTGACCTCACGAAGATGGGTTAGTTCTCTCTCGCTAAACTGTGTTTCGTTGAGAGTGTCACGGCCGGAAAAGTATTGCAAAATACTCTCTGAAATGACTAGTGCATCTCCTACGTTTTGGTAGATTTGATGTTCTTCAAATTGCTCATCATAGAGTTTAAGATCATATGTAACGCTAAGAACATTAAGAGAAATGAGCAAGATGGGAAGGTTAAGAAGAAAAAGAAAAAAGTAAAGGCGTTTCATGCGCCTTACAAGTAGGTTTTTATTTTTTCACGGAACTCATCTTCTGTCATGGTTCCAACGTGCCTGTGCACTTCTTCTCCTGCTTTGAAGAAAATAAAGCAAGGAATGCTTGAAATACCAAGGCTTTGAGCAAGCTCTGGTTGTTCATCAACATTACATTTGGCAACTTTATCTCCAAATTCTTCATGCATTTTCTCAACAATTGGAAGCATGACTTTACAAGGACCACACCATTGCGCCCAAAAATCAATCACTACTGCTGAGTTCTTTGCTTGGTCAAAATTTTCTGCTGTTATTTCCATTGTAGTTCACCTCTTGATTTTAATTTTTTTTAGAATACTGCCTTTTTTCTTAGGGGTTTTCTTGACGGATTTCTTAGTAGTCTCTTTCTTTTTAGTTGCTGATTTTTTAGTACTTTTAGTAGATGATTTCTTTTTAGATGATTTCTTTTTTGTTGATGATTTCTTTTTCACAGCAGTTTTCTTAGCAGGTTTCTTCGCAGTTGCTTTTTTCTTCACCGCTGCTTTCTTAGCTACTGTTTTTTTAGTGCTCGTTTTTTTAGTGTTTGATTTCTTTTTCACAGCGGTTTTTTTGGTAGACTTCTTAGCTGTTGTATCCTCTTTCACAGAGGTTTTCTTTGTTGAAGCTTTCTTTGCAGCTGATTTTTTGGCAGTAGCTGTTTTTTGCTTCTTGGCGGTAGTTTTAGTTGTTTTCCCTGCGTTTTTTGTTTTCTCTTGAGGTGTTGTGTTCGCTGTGCGAGTTGAGAGTGCTGAAAGATCGAGCTTTTCTCCCTTTGCTACTTGTGCAACTGCTTGCGCTACTGCATCTGTTATTGTGTGGTCAAGAATGGATGGGACGATCTGTTTTTCAGTCGGGTTTTTGACCGAGATTGCAATGGCATGAGCTGCTGCAAGAAGCATTTCTTGTGTGATGCTCTTAGCTCTTGCTTGGAGAGCTCCTTTGAAAATTCCAGGATAAGCAAGTACGTTATTTACTTGGTTTTCATAATCAGATCTTCCTGATGCATATACTGCAGCACCTCCCTTTTTAGCATCGGAAGGAGTAATTTCGGGGTCTGGATTAGCAAGAGCGAAGACGATTGGTTTGTCTGCCATGAGTTTTACCATGTCTCGTGAGAGGAGCCCTTTACGAGAAACTCCAATGAATACATCAGCGCCCAGAAGTGCTTCTACAAGTCTTCCCTTTCTTTTATAGGGGTTAGTAATTGAGGCGATCTCTTGTTTGTATTTGTTTAGATCCTCTCTTCCTTCGTAGATAATTCCTTTACTATCCACGACGAGAACTTCTCGTACGGGAGTACAAATATGAGAATCTATGTCTGCGCAGCGAAGCAACTTTGCAATGGCAATTCCTGCAGCTCCTGCTCCGTTTATGACAACGCGAACTTCATCAAGTTTCTTTCCCACAACGTTTAGTGCGTTTTTAAGCGCAGCAACGGTGACAACAGCAGTTCCATGTTGATCATCATGCATGACGGGAATATCCAACTCTTCCTTGAGTCTTCGTTCTACCTCAAAACAACGAGGTGCTGATATGTCTTCAAGATTAATCGCACCAAAACTTGGCGCAATTGCCTTTACTGTCTCAACAATAGCGTCAATGTCCGTAACATTAAGAACAATGGGAATTCCATCAAGTCCTGCAAATTCTTTGAACAGGATTGATTTTCCTTCCATTATTGGTAGTGCTGCAAGTGGTCCCACATCTCCAAGACCAAGAACTGCTGTGCCATCACTTATAATAGCAACAGTATTCCCTTTTGCTGTAAGCTCGTAGGCCTGATCTTTGTTATTTGCTATTTCTTTTGCAACTGCTGCTACACCTGGTGTGTATGCAAGTGAAAGATCCTTTTTGGTCTTGAGAGGAACTTTACTGTGAATCTCAATCTTTCCTTTGTTCTTCTTGTGTAATTTTATAGCATCTTGTTCAACACTCACTTGAACTCCACCCCATATCTTCTATTTGAATTAAATTGTAGTTGTCCTCTAAATGATGAGACATATCCTTTTGGAATGAGCACTTTTTTCCCTTCTGCTACTTTTGCTACGTCTTCATTCCAAAACGTGACTTTGATTTCTCCGGTTTCATCGCGGACCATTGTTTGAACACAAACATAGTCTATAGCGTTGCTTTTATTACCAATCGCATCAATGACTCCTTGAATAGTGACATCAGAGTCACCCTCTTTAAGTGCGCTAATGGGTGTGATCTCTAGGTTGTCATAATCAAGCTCTTCAAGCTCTTCTTCGTCGTCGTCAAAGAGAAGGTCTTCAATTTCTGCATCTTCATCAAAGTATGATGAATCATCTTCTAGCATTTTTTTCACTTCGGGATCTAGTTCTGTAGTATCTTTTTCTTTTTTGATTGTTCTTCGTTTTGCCATGGTGGTTGATTTTCTGATGTGTTTTTGTGCTGTGTTTTTGTTGGAGCTTGTGTTGTTTTGTGTTGTGTGAAACCGTCCTATGATGCGTATTTTTTTCTTAAATACACAAATGCGCCATTTGCAGCAATTGCACCCTCAGCTGCTGCTGTGAGTGTTTGTTCAAAATGATTGGAATTTGTTGTAATGTCTCCTGCTGCAAACACACCTTCAATATTTGTTGATTGATCTGGTTTTGTTTTCACAATGTTGTGTTCATTGAGTTCTACGCCCAGATCTGCTGCAAGTTGTGTTGCGGGAACTCCTCCGATTTCAATGAAGCATCCATCAACACAAATAGTTCGTCCATCTTTGAGTGTTACGCTTTCAAGTTTATCAGTGCCATTGAATCGTTCTACTTCTGCATTGAGTATGAATTCTACTTTTGGATCTTTTTTGAGTTGTTCAACACGTGCTTGTTCTCCTCTAAAAGTATCCCTTCTGTGAATGAGGTGAACTTTGTTCGCAACGTTTGCAAGAACTTCTGCACCCATCGTTGCTGCATCTCCGCCTCCTACAACTGCAACATCTTTTCCACGATAAAAAAAGGCGTCACAAGTAGCACAGTAAGCAACTCCTTTACCAGAGAGTTCTTCTTCTCCTGGAACATTTAGTTTTCTTCGCGTTGTTCCTGTTGCGAGAATGACTGTTTTTGCGGTAATGCTCTCTTTGGCTGTTGAAATTTTAAACGTACCATCTTCAAGGCGTTCAATCTTATCCACGTATGCGTTTCTTATGTCAACACCGAGTTTTTTTGCATGGTTTTGGAAGTTGAGCATAAGGTCAAAGCCGGAGCCTTCAAATCCGGGAAAGTTCTGAATATTGTGTGCTAAATTGGTCATACCACCCATTTCAGCACCGTAGAGAACAGTTTTAAGGTTGTAGCGCGCTGCGTAAATCCCTGCTGAAAACCCTGCTGCACCAGCACCAATGATTGCTACGTCAAAATCAGTCATTTATAAACACCTTGTCGGTCATGCTCAAATGCATTTTTAAAGAACTTGAGCACGTATTTAAACATTGTGGTGAGAATATGTTGTTTGAGGCGTTTAACGTCTAAGGGATTGAAAATACGTAGGAACATAATACGTAGAGGGTTGTTGAGATGGAAACGT
>RFJL01000045.1 GCA_003695435.1 Candidatus Woesearchaeota archaeon | reverse complement strand
TGACCGAAAAGTTACTCCGGGGATAACAGAGTTGTCGCGCCCGAGAGCTCATATCGACGGCGCGGCTTGCTACATCGATGTCGGCTCTTCCTATCCTGGACGTGCAGAAGCGTCCAAGGGTGGGGGTGTTCACCCATCAAAAGGGATCGTGAGCTGGGTTCAGAACGCTGTGAGGCAGTTTGTTTAATATCTACTGGAAATGTTACATGACTGAGTGGAAGGGACTTTTAGTACGAGAGGAACGAAGTCTCGGCGCCTCTGGTCTACCGGTTGTCTGACAAGGCAGGCCGGGCAGCTACGCGCTAAGGGATAAGTGCTGAAAGCATCTAAGCACGAAGCCCGCCGCAAAAAGAGTCATGTGGTCTCGGGTAAAAGACCCGTTTGATGGGACCGGTGTGTAAGTTGGAAGGTGACGACCAATTCAGCATGCGGTTTCCAATCGACTATACTCTACTCCTATGATTGGCTTTCATTTTTTTTACTACACAGCATTGCTGTGTGCATTTTTTTGAAGGCATGTAGCGCGAGCTACATTCCAATCATTTTTTAGTGAAAAATAGAAAATAGCGTAAGCTATGTTCTGCTATGTTATTTACTAGATTGTTATGATCATAAATGAAGCGTGGTAGTGTGAGCTATGTTCTTAGAATATGTTTTTGGTATGTTTTTTAGAGTGAGGTGATTGCCTACCTCTTGCTACCACTAGCAACTTACAGAAAGAACAGAAGCATGATGGGGTTAGTAAAACGTTACCTCTCCATCTCTGTAAATTCCTTTCTTGAGTTCTACTGGTCTCCACGTATCCTGTACAAGTGTTGCTTCAAGCCACTGCGCGAGAGCTTGTTCGTTGCCGACAGTTGCGGAGAGCCCAATTACTTGTGCATGAGGAACAATTTGTTTGAGCATGATGAGAAGTACTTCTAAGGTGGGGCCTCTTGAGGGATCATTAAGAAGATGAATTTCATCAACAATAATGCATCCAATCGTGTTAAGCCAAGGTGCGTGATGTCGTGTGAGTGAGTCAAGTTTTTCTGCGGTGCAGATGATAATGTCACTGTGTGCAAGATACCCATCATTACTATCAAGATCACCTATGGAAAGAGAAATCTTGTATTTGTCTCCGAAGTCTTTTTTGAATTGTTTGTATTTCTCGGTGGCAAGTGCTTTGAGTGGTACGATGTAAACTGCGCGTCCTCGTCGTGATTCAATGGATTCTAGTGCTGCCATTTGTGCTACAAGTGTTTTTCCCGATGCCGTTGGTGTACAGACGAGAATGTTTTTTCCTTCAAGAAGTCCAGCATCAATTGCTTTTTTCTGAGCTGGTCGTAATTCTTCAATGTTAAGTGTTTTAAGAAACTCTTTGATATATTCCTTCATAATAAAGGGAAAAAGAAGAGGAGTATTTAATCTTTGTTCCTCGTTTTCTTATTCAAATAGTCAAATAATACTGGGTGTAGTTCTTTTGTTGTTGCGAGAATGGTATCATCGTCAAGGTTGAAGGAGTCTCCGTGAATGTCTGTTACGTTTCCACCTGCTTCTTTGATGAGGAGTGCTCCTGCTGCGAAATCCCATGGTTTAAGGTTGCGCAGAGCGCAGCCTTGTGATCTCCCACAAGCAACATACGCAAGTTCAATCGCAGCAGATCCTAAGACTCTCGTGAGTAAGAAGAGGTCTTTTCGTAATTGTTTTGCGTAACTTGCCGAGCAGGTAAAGATGGTTTCATGTGGCTCTGCATGGCGCACGTAGATTTTTTGTCCATTAAGTGTTGCGCCTTTGCCTTTTTCTGCGAAGAATAGCTCATCAGCTACGGGATCATAGATCGCACCCATTATGATCTCTCCTTGTTTTGCAAGGGCAATAGTAATGGAGTAGAGCGCTATGCCTCGGTTGAAATTTCTCGTACCATCAATGGGGTCGATGTACCAGGTGTAGTTTGAATCTGCTTGTGCAAATCCTTCTTCTTCGCCAAGGATGTTATATCCTGTTGGTTCTAATTTTTTTCGTATGAACGTTTCAATTGCTGTGTCTGCTTCGGTTACGATATCTTGACTGCCTTTACGTGAGGTGGTGTATTCTTTTCGAAAGTATTTAAGGGACAATGCTCCTGCTTCTTTGATGGTGTCAAGTAAGAGTTGTTTCATGGATTAAGGTTGCTCCTTGCTGTAAGACTTGTTGTTAATTTCACAGAAGTTTTTGTTCCAAGAACACTATTATTACTTCGAGCCATGAGAAGAAACAAGAAATGCTTGTTTAAAAAGTTACGTGAATTCTTCGATCTCTATCAAGCGGTTATATTTTGCCACTCTTTCTCCTCTGGCAGGAGCTCCTGCTTTAATATCTGCTTGTATGCCAACTGCTAAGTCTGCAATAAAGGTAGAGGTGGTCTCACCAGATCTGTGGGAAACAATCGTTGACCAGTTACTTTTCTTTGCAAGTTTGTGTGCTTGCAAGGCTTCGCTTACTGTTCCTATCTGATTCACTTTGAGCAGAAGAGCGTTGCAGAGTCTTTTTTCTTGTGCTATCCTGATGCGTGTGGGATTTGTTACGAGTAGATCGTCTCCTACAACACGTATCTTAGTTTGATTTAGGAAATCTCTCCAAGAACTAAAATCATCTTGATCAAAGGGGTCTTCAATACTTTCAATGGGGTAGTGTTCAATCCAAGAATGATATTTTTCTGCGAGTTTTTCAGCAGTAATGTTTTTACCATCAAGAGTGTATCCTTTTCCATGTTTGAACTCTGATGCGGCGCAGTCAAGTGCGATGTTACAACTACCGGTAAAACCTGCTTTGTCAATTGCTTTGTTTACTAATTCAAGTGCGTCTTGGGTTTTTTTGAGGGGAGGTGCGAATCCTCCTTCGTCTCCAACATTCGTGGAGAGACCTTTTTTCTTGAGTAGTGCTTTGAGAGTGTGGTAAACTTCACTTGCAATACGCATACGTTCAGAAAATGTTTTGTGATGGGGAACAATCATGAATTCCTGAATTGAAAGGTGGTTATCTGCGTGGAGCCCTCCGTTGAGAATGTTCAAATAGGGTGTGGGCATGGTCGGCTGTTGTGTTTTTTTCGCGGTGAAGAGTTGCCAGAGTTCTTTGTCGTGTTTTGTTGCCTGCATGCGCCACGCAGCAAGGCTTACCGCAAGAATTGCGTTAGCACCTAGTTTTGACTTATCAATAGAAGGGTCAAGTTTGAAAAGTTGCTTATCTATGCTTTTTGCATCTTTTAAGTTTTTGACTTTTGGTGCGATGATGTTGTTTACGTTATTAACTGCTTTGCGCACACCTTTGCCGTGGTAGCGGTAATTGTTATCGCGCAACTCAAGAGCTTCATGTTTTCCCTTTGACGCTCCTGAGGGGACGTATTCTGTTATGGTGGTTTTTCCTTGCTGGGCACGTATAGCAAGAGTGGGGTTTCCTCGAGAATCAAGCACTTCATAAGCGGTGAACTTCATACAGTATCGTAGGAGGAAGTAGTATAAAAAGGGAATGGTAGGGAATGGTAGAAAAGCATTTAAGGACGACTTGTTGAAAAGGACTCCATGAACGGTTTGAGAATTGATAAAACAACGATGATTATTGGATTTCTTACACTTTTTGGCTTGGTGTTCTTCTTAACAGGCCTCTCAAAAATTGAGACTGGTGGAAACGTCGCGCGTATTGTTGTGTCCGGACCTATTGTAGGAGAGGATACTAAGAGTGTGTTCATTGATGGAGTTGCTTCAAGTAACGTGCTTGTAAAACAAATTGAAAAGGCGAAAAACGATGAAAATATTGTTGCGATTATTGTTGAGATGAATTCTCCTGGGGGGTCTGCCGTTGCAAGTGATGAAATTGCGCAGGCGCTGGAAAAAAGCAATAAAACAACAGTTACAGTTATTCGTGAAGTGGGTGCTTCGGGAGGGTATTGGATTGCAAGCTCAACAGATCACATCATCGCACATCCTCTTTCAATTACGGGGAGTATTGGCGTAATTGGAAGTTATCTCGATTTTTCCGGATTTATTCAGGATCACAACGTAACCTATCAAAGATACATTGCGGGAAAGTTCAAGGATTTAGGGACACCCTTTAGAGAGCCAACTGCTGATGAGCGTGAATTTTTCCAGGAAAAACTCAACACTATGCATAAGTATTTCATCAATCACGTAGCACAAGGAAGGAATATGAGTGTTGATCAGGTAGAACCTCTTGCACAAGGACAGATTTTTCTAGGTGCTGAAGCGTATGATGTTGGCCTTGTTGATGAATTAGGAGGGATGGATGAAGCTATTCATTACATTGAGTCCTTGCATAACGTGAGCGTGGAGATTGTTGATTATAAGAAGGAACCCTCTTTGGCAGAGATCTTGGGGGGAGTTACATCGCAGTTTGGTTTTTTTGTTGGATCTGGTATTGGTGAGCGCATAGTGCGAGAAGGAACCTTAACAATTACTGCGTAGCTCTAGTAAAGAAATCTTGTAAAGGAGGTGATTCTTGTAGTGGTTTCTTATTCTTCTTATGTATTGTTCTTGCCGAATACTCTTGTTTTAGTGTGGTGAAGTGAGCTTTTTACGCATAGCTTTATAAACTCCTTTTTGAGTTCTCATAGTTATGAGATACCAAGCACCTAGTGAAGAAGAACAAATCGCACGTATTAAACTACCCAAATCACCTCAAGTGTTTGGGTTAGTGGAGCAGCGTTGCGGTGGTTCTCGTATGAAGGTGAAGTGTCTTGATGGTAAAGAGCGTCTTTGCCGTATTCCTGGAAAACTCAAAAAACGGTTATGGGTTCGCGAAGGCGATATTGTTATTGTTGAGCCTTGGGAGTTTGAAGGTGATGAGAAGGGAGACGTTGTGTATAAATACCGTCCGGTTCAAGTTGCTTGGCTTAAGAGAAATAATTATTTAACGTATCTTGAAGACTTGGATGAGTTCTAATTTAGAGCGGTTTCAATCTTGTTTTTCTGCGCTAGGAGTTTTTTGGAGTGTTTTTCGTTGTGATTTTTGTTCTTTTTGTAGGATGAAGAGTATTGTTCCTAATACTAGTGCGCAGTCAGCAATGTTAAAAACTGGCCAGATGTGAAAGTTGAGAAAATCAACGACGTATCCGTAAAGCAAGCGATCAACAAGATTGCCGGTTGCGCCTGCAAGGATAAGCGAGATGCCTATGATGACCTGTTTTTTTTGTTCAAAAATGCGTTGGAAATTATACACTATGAGCAGAATCACAAGTATGCTTACAAGAATACTCACGATACCGCTTCCTTGTAAGAATCCCCACGCAATTCCATAGTTGTGCACACGAGTAAGCGAGAAAAAAGGAAAGATGGTTATGCTTTCATGTAGTTGGAGATTGGTGATGATGGAGAGTTTTGTTAGTCTATCAAAGAAAAACACGGCAATGGTGATTGCTAGGAAGTGTGCTTTGCTCACCATTTGTATCGAGAATTGTTTCCTTGAGCTAGTTGCTCGAGGTTGGAGATGCGCTGGTTAAGGTTGTCTAACATTGCGCGAATAGAATCAAGTTTTGCATTGATGATTTCAAAGTCCTTGTTATCAAAACTAAGCTGTGGTTGGTTGCTTGGTTGTGGCTGGCTTTGTGATAGTTGTGTGAATGCTTGTGGGGGTGATTGTTGTCCCGGGTTTTGTTGCGGGAGGTCTAAACCGGGTTGGTTGGGTGAGGGTGTTTGATTGGTTGGAAGTGGTTGATCGAAGGAGTATGGGGTGTCTATGTCTGACGTTTGATCTTGTGGAAGGGGGTTTTCTTGAAAGCTTGGGGTGGGTGCGCTGAGCGGTTCGTTTTGGAATTTTGAGCCTGTTGGTGCGGGGTCTTTGAAGTCGTTTTCATCAAGTCCAAGCGCGGAGAGATCGGAAAAATCCTCTTTTTTCTTTTTGAAGAAGGGAAAGGCCATAAAGATGCGTGGAGCTTAAGAAGTTTTTAAACTTATGGCTTTACTCTTTGTGTTGCAGGTACGATTTGTGTTAAGATGGGTGTTAAGAAATGGTGATTGTTGGTGAGTCACTACTCGAGTTGGTTATCTTCTTCATAACGTCCTTGATCTCCTGTTCGCTTTTGTTCTTGAGTTCTTTACTTTTGTCTTCTGCGTAGTCTTTTGCAGTGTGAAGAGAATCATTGACTGCGTCAATGGAGGTTACTGCTCCTGTAATATCGCTCACACCAGGGAGTTTGTCGTGTTGCACAAAGAAGAGTGCACTAAAGACGAGTAGAGCAATAAGTGCAGCACCTAGTGTGAAGCGCACAAACTTCCCTACAATAGTTGCAAGAAGGTAGAGAATGACAAAAGCAAGTCCGATGTAGAGTAAGGTAAGCAGTTCCATTGAACGTGGTAGAATGGGTGAAGGTATTTAATTATAGTGGTTTAGTCAGTTCAACAGTGTTGAAAAAGTCGTTTAGGTATTGTTTTGTTTTTCTTCCTTCTTTCATACCCATGCAATGAAGTAGGGTTTCATGAAGATCTTTGGTAATCACTTTTTTTTTCATCCAAAGCGCATCTGCTTTTAGGGGTGCTAATTGAGTTCTGTGA
The DNA here is from genome assembly GCA_003695435.1 of Candidatus Woesearchaeota archaeon. Lineage (NCBI taxonomy): Archaea > Nanobdellati > Candidatus Woesearchaeota > Candidatus Woesearchaeota archaeon. The sequence goes on along the minus strand of RFJL01000045.1, from coordinate 1,301 downwards.
TAATTCGCCTGAGGATCGTTTTCAAAACATTCTTTTGAAGCGTAGGTGAAATAGGTTGAAGCAGTAGGTCCATCATGGCCGATTGCTAAGCTTACCAGACATACGGGTTTACCACAACATCTACATTTTTTTGTCATAACTGCATTGTTCATAACGTGATGAACTGCTCTAAACCTGTCTTGTGCTTGAGGATAATATTGTAATCCGTCAGCACGATTTAAAAACCACATGAAGTAAGAATAATCTTCAACAGCTAGTTGGTCAATTGATTTGTTTTGTTTTTTCTTTTTACCAAAAGGAACCATAACTGGCTCTGCACTTTGATATCTGGGGGGCAGATAGATTTTTGTTGAATCTTCCTTAGTGTCGTATGTTTTTGTTCCAAACAAATCCAGCTGAACCATTTAGTTTGTCCTTACTACTACTTCTATATAAACTTTACTAAATTTAGCCACTATGGAGGAGTAACTCTTCTTAGAAACCTTTATAAACAAAATTCTCTGATGAAAACCCACATATAAGGCTTATGAGGTGTCTTTGAATGGCAAAAAAAGCTACTAAGAAGAAATCAACAAAAAAGAAAACTGCAAGCAAGTCAAAAGCTAAAAAGTCTGCAGCTAGCAAACCAAAAGTTAGCGCGGCACCTGCAAAAGAAAAAGGTAACTGGCTTACTTGGGTTGTAGTTATTGTCGTTGTTGCACTTTTCGTCTTCCTCATCAGAAGTTGTTCTGGTGGCGCTGGCGAAGAAGTTGCTCCCAACGAACAGGTTGAGGCACCAGCAGTTGAAGAAACCCAACAAGAACCTTCAACAGAACCTGGAAGTGTTCTCACCCAAGATGACATCCAACAAGGAGCTGCAAAAAAATCCGGTCTGACTGGAGAAGTGCAGTACAAAGATGAGTCACTCGCAATTGACGCATCTGGAAACCTTGAAAGAGTGTCCAACGTTGCATGCTCACAAAACGCTAACGGCGAGCGTATGATCTCACTCACCTTGACAAACGTCAACTCAGAGAGACCATACAAAATCTCAAACAACGGCGTTCAAAAAGGATTTGATACCTACTTCCTTGTAAGAGGAATCGTTGTTAAAAATCCTGGCTGTGAAGATACTGAGCTCGCACCTGGAGAGTCCACCACATGTTCCACCATCGGCGGAACAGGATCCTATGCAAACATCGAAGGAACGAACAGAGTTGCTGTTCAAACACCTAACGATGACGGACTCTCAAGAACAGAAGCATTCTTGGTAAACTGTTAAACCAGTTTTCCTTGAACTTAATCTTTTCCTTTCTCTTTTT